>CALGUJ010000290.1 GCA_937902055.1 uncultured Pelolinea sp. | reverse complement strand
CCGATGGAATCGCGCGGGGATTGCGAACAAAATCTACCAACGTGATTTCTCTGGTAATCCCGGATATTAATAACCCGTTTTATCCAGAGGTGGCGCGCGGGGTTCAGAGTGTTGCAGATGAATACGAATATGTTGTGATCCTGTGTAATACGGACCGGGTCGTTCAACGAGAACAAAAATTTGTCAATATATTAAACCAGCAGCGGGTCGAAGGGATTATCATCAACCCTTCTGGTTCAACTCGTAGGGAAATGAATATTTTGGATCGCCTAAGTATCCCGGTGGTGTTGATCAGCTCGCAGGACATCCTTCCGGATTTTGATATTGTCATGGTGGATAACAAACAGGGAGTTGGCCTGGCAATTGATCACTTTTATGATCTGGGACACCGGCGAATCGGCCTGGTTGGAGGCGCACGGGAAGTCAGTTCAGGCGAGCAACGTTACCAAGGTTATGTACAATCGATTGCCAGGTATGGCATTCCGATTGAAAATGAACTGATCACGGAGGGAAGATTCGATCATAACGGCGGTTATGAATGCATGAAGCGGTTATTGACATTGAAGAATCGTCCCACTGCTGTTTTCGCGGCGAATGATATCATGGCCATTGGGGCTGTCTCCGCAATTTATGAAGCCGGGTTGAAAATTCCGGATGATATTTCCATCGTTGGATTCGATGATATTGCCTATTCCCGAATGATGTATCCAAAATTGACCACTGTTTCACAGCCCAAGTTCGAAATGGGGGCAATTGCAACGCAAATGCTTTTTGAACGTGTGACCGGCCAGGAAATACCCAACCCAAGGAGAAAGATTCTGGATCATTCCCTGGTAATCCGGGATACAACGAAAAGGGTTTAATTTTTTTACCGTAATATGTAAACGATTACATATTATTAAAAAGGAGCAGAGTTGATTACAAAAACAGAACTTATTGAAAATAAAGAATTGTTGTTTGAAAAAACCTACGGTGCGCTGATCGGCCTGGCAATTGGCGATTCATTGGGAGATCTTGCGCGTATGCCGGAATCGCATGAAAAATATGGCATCACGATCGATTTGGATACCGCGGGTGCCTGGAGTACGGATGATACGGAATTTACGCTAATGATCGCAAATGAGCTAATAGAACACAAGGGCTGCCTGACTTCTGAGACCGCTGTAGAAACCTGGATAAGAGACGTGGTATCCGTCAGCAACCTTGGTTTTAAAACCGGAGAGAGTGAAAAAGGGGCGGCCGAGAACTTGCGCAGGGGAATCCGGCCGCCATTCTCCGGAATCGATAATTCGTATAACCAGAGCGATGGTGCGGCTATGCGCGTTGCGCCCATCGGCGTCATCCATCCTTCGGATCCGAAAAAGGCGGCAGAAATGGCGGCCATAGAAGCCGAGGTCAGTCATGCCCTGGATGGCATCTGGGGTGCACAGGCTGTGGCGGCCAGCGTGGCTGTCGCCATGGGAGATGGTTCGGTCGATGAAATAATCAACGCCGGCAGGTCGTGTATTCCCGATGATTCCTGGCTGGGCAGGGCTTTTGCTTCAGCATTTGGGATTGTCAACCAGGCGGAAGGGAGCCTTATGAAAGCGTGGAACCCTTTGCACGATGCCCTTTGGACTCCCTATCGCGCGTCCAATCCTGAGGCTTTACCTTCCGCTTATGCCATATTTTCTCTGACAAAGGGAGATTTTTATGAAGGCGTCATCGCCTCTGCAAATTTCGGCCGGGATGCCGACACGATCGCCGCTTTAGTGGGAGCCTGGTGCGGCGCTTTGCACGGAATTAAAAAAATTCCGGTTGAGTGGATAGAAAAATGCCGTTTCCCGGCTGGAAGGAGCCTTCCTTCATCCAAGAAGATGGATATTCAGGAAATTGCAGAAAAATTGGTTCGGATTATTGCCGGATGACAGGAATGAAACAAACAATTATTCACAGGAGGTGCTTATCGAAAGTTATTTTTCTCGACCATAAATATAATTAAGGAGATGAATGACATGAAAAGAAAGATGTATTTCGGTATTACATTGCTGCTGGCTTTCTCACTTGCATTAACAGCTTGCGCCCAAGCTGCAGCAGAAAAACCGGCTGCGGTGGAGTCGGAGAATGCCCAGCCTGCCGCCGAAGAACCAGTGAAAATCGGCGTCTATTCGGTAGCCTGGTCGCCCTCCAGCATAAACATGATCCAGGAGTTGATTAAAAAATTCAACACAGAACACGAAGGAAAGATCGTTGCCGAATTTGTGCAGGGCGACTGGGACGGAGCAGAAAACTACATTACTGCGGGTGTTGCCGGCGGCGGCGGTATCGCTGACGTCATGGAATATGAAGTAAATGGCGCCTATTCGTGGTACCAGCAGGGTTTTACCACTGATCTCTCACCGTATATCACCGACGAAGTAAAGGCAACCATGCCGGAGGAATTGTGGACTGCGCGCACCGCGGACGATGGCAGTATATTCATGAGCGGCACGGTTACCGGTTCCTACCTGCTGATTTACTATAATCCCAAAGCGCTCGAAGCAGCCGGTATCGCGCTCCCCGCCGAAGGCGAGGTGTGGACCTGGCAGCAATTCATGGATAATGCCAAACTCATGACGGTGGATGCAAACGGCAAGCATTTGGGAGAAGCCGGTTTCGATGCGGGCAGCGTGGTTCAATGGGGATTCATGCCCCGTCTGGATAATGAAAAAATCTGGGAGGAAGGCTCGTTATACGCCATGCAGGCAACCGGCCAACCGCTGATCCGCAAGGGTGATGATGGAGAGTGGGATATCTTCTTCGATGATGCCGCTAAAGACGCCCTCAAGTATTATCTGAGCGTGATCAAGGAAAGCATTACCCCTCAAGAGGCAATCGGGTTGACGGGCAGCTCGCAGGACGAGGCGTTTTATCAGGGGCAGGCAGCCATGGTCGAACGCGACGTATTCAATGTGGCGGTGTTGCACGATAACTATCCCGATTTTAAATTCGGTGTTATGACCATTCCGATGGATACAGTCAATACCTATTTTCAGGATCCCACCAATGGACAGGGTTTTGTGATCCCGGTAACCTCCGAGCATCCTGCTGAGGCGGCTGAATTCGTTTTTTGGATGCAGAAACCCGAAAACCAGGCTATGTGGTCAAAATCGTTGACCATGTCGCCGGTCAATACCAAAGCCATGGAAGATCCTCTGATCGCGGATAACCCGGATTTTGTGGCGATGAAATTCTATAAAGGCATCGAAAAGTTCGTCGAATCCGAAATTTGCCCGAATCAGGACGAATTTGTGACCACTCTGTTTGCACCTACCATGATGGAAGTCTTAATGGGTAACACATCCTTGGATGACGCAGTTACTTTAATTAAAGCAACCTCAAAAGACATTCTGAACCAGTAAGACAATTTTCGATAATACGAGAGGGCCCTGCCTGGCGGATTTCCCGCCAGGCAGGGCCAGACTCACAAAGGGTAATAATGGTCAAACGCGTTTTCTTCAGTAAGAAATCATTACCGTATTGGTTGGTTCTGCCAACTATTATTGCACTTATTATCTTTACATTATATCCGCTTGTATCAGGCCTTTTTTATTCTTTCACGGATATCAAGTTTGTCGGCGCCAAAGCGAATTGGGTTGGTTTGGATAACTACATTGCCCTTATTAAGGGAACAGTTGGTTCAGCGCGATTCTTTGGCCAATCCTTCTGGCAAACGATCGAATGGACGATCAGCGTCGTTGGCGGGCAGTTCATTATCGGTTTAATTACCGCATTATTACTGAACCGGGATTTTTTCGGGAAGTCTTTCTTTAGTATTTTGATCATGATCCCCTGGACTATCCCCAGCGTAGTAATGTCATTGACCTGGCAGTGGTTGTATGATCCATTTTATGGGCTGATCAATTTTTATCTGGAAAAATGGGGGTTTATTGGAAAATACGTGACCTGGGTAGGGCAGCCCAATTCCGAGATTTGGCCCCAGGTGATTGTGGGTATCTGGAGAGGCGTTCCTTTCATGACGCTGATGCTGCTTTCCGGATTGAAAGCGATCGACAAAGAGTTATATGAGGCAGCCAAAGTGGATGGGGCGAATGGACTGCAGCAATTCATCCATATCACCCTGCCCTCTCTGAAAACAATCATTGTGATCAACCTGATGCTGACCACAATGTGGTGGTGGAATTCCTTTGATATTCAGAAAATAATGAGCCCTGTCAACAGTTTGGGGTATAAGGCGTCCACTCTGCCGATCCTGGCATGGTATGAATCTTTTCAGTGGAAACACTTGGGAAAAGGAGCGGCAATTTCCATCATTTCTCTGCTGGTGCTGCTCGTCATTATGATTGACAGAGTCAGGAAAGAGATGAAATCGGTAAAGGATTAATCATGGCGCAGATAAAAAAGAAACATCTGGCGAATTTTGGGAAGAACGTATTCTGTTATGCGTTGTTAATCGCGATCACTATTTTCTGTATTTTCCCGATCGCCTGGATTTTTAAAACATCATTCGAAACCCCCCAATTCATCCGCAACCCGAATATTCAATGGATTCCCTTGAAATTTACACTTGAAAATTATAAAAGCGTGTTAAACAACCCTAACGCCATGATTGGCAAGTCTTTTATGAATAGCTTGATCGTGTCGCTCATTTCAACCGCTATTTCATTGCTGATCACCACCATGGCAGGATACGCCCTTTCCAGATGGAATTTTCATGGGAAAAACACCTTGAATGTGTATTTGCTGTTGGTGAACATGGTGCCGGGTACGCTGATCCTGATCTCGATGTTCATCATCTTGAATAAACTTCATCTGATCAATACCCATATCGGACTGATCTTTTTTTATATCTCAACTGGTTTGACGCTGGCAACATGGATGCTGAAGGGATATTTCGATTCCATCCCGGTGGATATTGAAGAACAGGCCATGATTGATGGCGCTGACCGCATGACAGTCATACGCAAGATCATTATGCCGCTGGCTGCGCCGGGTATTTTTGCCACCGGTGCCTATATTTTCCTAAAAAACTGGAATGAATATATGGCGGCCAGCACGATTTTGCAGAAAAGCGAACTGCGTACCTTATCCGTTCAGATCGTCAATTTCATGGGTTTTCAGCGCGTGGAATGGGGCCCGATCATGGCTTACAGTGTGATTGTCATGATACCTTCCTCCGTTATGTTCATCATCGCTCAGAAAAAGATGGTGGCTGGATTGACAGCCGGCTTTTCGAAATGATGATGTCATAAGGAAAGCAACAAACAATCGAGATGTTCAATCTGCTAGAAAACCTTTGCTATATAAAAACCGGCATTCGCCGAGAACGTTTTGCCAGTTGGGATCGATCCGGTGGCAATGAGGATTTCATCCTAATACCGGAAGGGGGAAAAAAAGAGATCGCAAATTACACCGGCGCAGGCTGTATCCGACATATCTGGATGACAA
Organism: uncultured Pelolinea sp.; assembly: GCA_937902055.1. GTDB lineage: Bacteria > Chloroflexota > Anaerolineae > Anaerolineales > Anaerolineaceae > Pelolinea. The sequence goes on along the minus strand of CALGUJ010000290.1, from coordinate 232 downwards.
TGGCTTGCCAATCCCGCTATCCAGCCCGGGAAATTGTTTTAAGAATGTATTGGGATGGCGAAGACAACCCCAGTGTAGAAACCCCTATTGGTGATTTCTTCGGTATCGGGCATGGCATTATCAAAAACTTTTGGTCAGCGCCGCTCTGCATGAGCCCGGCGGCTGGGCGGGCTTTTAATTGTTTTTTTGCCATGCCTTTTAAGAAAGGGTTTCGCTTGACAATTGAAAATGA
>CALGUJ010000289.1 GCA_937902055.1 uncultured Pelolinea sp. | reverse complement strand
GGCTGGCGCAATTGGGCAGCGAGTCGCTTTACACGCTCTATCAGCGCGATCTCAAAAAGAAAGTTTGATCGTATTTCAAAAGTAAAAATCATTGCCAAAGAACGATATCGGAGGGGGTTTACATAATCCAAAATAATACGCCTGGCTCGCTTTCCGTGAACCAGGCGTTCATTTTATTGGCTTATCGCCGCAGCTATTGTATTAATCTATGAATCGCAGTTTCCTACTCAGCCCATCCGGGCGTGTTGCACGTTTCGATATCCCCGGAACTCAAACCGTCCTTGAATGCCGCCAGGCGCTGCTCGGATGAGCCATGCGTCCAGGCTTCAGGCTGGACATATCCCTGGGTTTGGCTTTGGATGCGATCGTCGCCCACTGCCGCCGCCGCGTCCAAACTTTGGATGATATCTTCATTGGTCAGCGGTTCCAGGTAGCCGGTTTCAGTGGCATGGTACGCCCAAACGCCCGCCAGGCAATCCGCCTGCAGTTCGGTATAGACCGACATGCTCTGCGGGCCGCTTCCCCGCATACCCCCGGAGGTATCCAGCACGCCGTACAAATTTTGGACGTGGTGGCCGTATTCGTGCGCCAGCACGTACGCTTCCGCGAACGGGCCGCCCCGCGCGCCGAAGCGCGACTGCAATGTCTCAAAGAAGGAAAGATCGAGATAAACCATCTGGTCGCTGGGGCAATAAAAAGGCCCCGAAGCGCCGGAAGCGTATCCGCAAGCCGCTTGCGTTGCCCCGCTGAACAACACCGTTTCGGCCGGGACGTACTGCATGCCCTGATTGGCGAACTCATCCGTCCAGTATGCCTGGATACTGTTCACGAATCCCACGATACGGCAATCCTCCCGTTCATTCGCGTCCGCCCCCGTCTGACATTCCGTCTGCAAATCGCTCACGTCGCTGGGGTAGGAATCATAGGTCGAAGATGCGCTTCCCTCCGCTCCCGGCACCAGCCCGGTGAGATCCACGCCCAGCAAGATGGAGACCAGTAAAGCGATCAAGCCGAGACCGCCGCCTCCAATCGCGATCGTTTTTCCCATTCCCTGCCCCCGGCGATCCTGAACTTGGGAAGGATCCAGCCGTTTTCTGTCATTGAACGTCATAGGTTCATTTTCCTTTCAAAAATCGATTTCGCTGAGGGAATTCCGCTGTTCGGCGCCCATGCTTTTGAGCGTGAAAACAACCGGAATTCTTTGTACATAAAACGCATCAGCTAATTTATTCCATTATAGCGAAAAAAAGCCTTGATGGGAGCAGTCTAAACGTACCTTCGATTACTCCTCTGCCGATTTCAGTGAATCGTCCATCCATGAACTGGCGCAGCACGTGATTGGGTGTATTCGGCAGGTTTCACTTCCACAACCAGGAAAGTGTTGGGTCATGTTCAACCGCCCGTTTCATCAATCCGCGGCCTTTCACGTCCGCCAACCTGATCAGTTCCTCCTCGTCCACGTTACAGAGTTTGCCGCCTTCCACGACGATCCGGCCATTAACCATCACCATCTCCACGTCGCGCCCGCTGCAGGTGAAGATAATATTGTCAAGCAGGGAATAATTCGGCACGGCATGTAATCCATGCATATTAAGAACCACCAAGTCGGCCAAATATCCCGGCTGCAGCGAACCCAATTGCCCGTCCATCCCCAGCGCTTTGGCGGCGTCCACCGTAACCATCTCCAGGATTTTCATGCTCGGCATGGCTGTGCTGTCGCCGGTCAACAACCGCTGCGCCGCACCCGCGATGCGCAGCTCGCCCGTAATGTCCATCACGTTGTTACTGGTAACGCAATCGGTCCCAATCAGAACATTCGCGCCTTTGTTGATCAATTCCCACGCCCGCATCGATTTTCCGGATAAGGCATGCCCCATCGGGCAATAGATCGGATTCGCGCCTGACTTGGCCAGGATGTCCAGTTCGCGCTCGTCGATAAATATACAATGCGCCGTGAAGACGTCCGGCTTGAGGAATCCCATCTCGCTGAGGTATTCCACGCAGCCTTTTTGATATTGTTCATTGATGTAAGCCAGCTCGCGGGTGCTTTGCGCCAGGTGCATATGAATCCTGACGCCCTGTCGGTCTGCTTCGGCTCGAATTTGTTGCAGCCATTCCAAAGCGACCGTATCGCTGGCGTGCGGC
>CALGUJ010000288.1 GCA_937902055.1 uncultured Pelolinea sp. | reverse complement strand
TTGGCCGCCGGCAGTTGTACGGGCGTCACCCCGGTCAGTTCTCCAAGATTGAAATTTTCCAGCCACTCCGCCTGGGTGTTCATGGGCATAAGCACAAAGAAAGGCCCCGGCCGGTATGGATGGTCCACCGTCGCAGCCCCCGCCTTTAAAGCGGAGGAAAGCGCCTGCGGCGTGTGCAGTGTATACGTCCTGCCCATGGCGGACATCAGTTTTTGAAAGGACCCCTGCTCGTGGCGCGGGATCTGCTGCATGTTATAGCCTTCGTCTTGGCTGGTCTCGTCTCCGAAGAGGTACCAGACGCCGAGGCCGTCAGAAGCCGGGACGATCGAGGCCGCCAGCCCCTGCAGGGCGCCCGGTCCGATGGACGTGACCACGGCTGCCTTTTCACCGGTTACCCAGCGCAGCGCCGTGGCGGCATGTGAGGCTTCGATCTCGCTGCGCAGTTCGTAGACCTTCACCAGTCCGGCTTCTTCATAAATACGCAGCACCTCGCCTACTTCGGTGGAACCGTGCCCGAAGACCGTGTAAAATGTGCGCACTTGCTGCTCGATCAGACCCAGCACCAACCCCTCGGATAGGGTCAGGTCCGCTTTTTGCGGCAGCCCCGCGCTGCGGCAGGCTTCCGCCACGCTGCCCGCTTTTTTCACCAGCGCCGCTCTTTGCTGACGCTGGTTGCGAATTTCCATTTGAGACGGTTTTTCCATGGAATCAATTTCTCCCTGTACTGCTAAATTCTGTTGGCTGAAAAACGCATTTTCTCCGAGAGGGCGCCGGCGATCTTGACCACCAGCCCGGCATAGTCCGGCATTTTGGCCGGCGTCATGCGCGTTACCGGGCCGGAAATGCCGATGCTGCCGATCACCTTCTCGCGATAATCAAAGATGGGCGCTGCCACACAGCGCACACCCAAATCAAACTCCTCATCGTCCACGGCATAGCCCTTCTCGCGGACGGTCTCCAGGTCCCTGCGCAGCGCCTCGGGTGTGGTCAGCGTGCGGTCGGTGAACCTTTCCAGTGAATCCGGCATGATGCCCCGGCAATAAGCCAGCATGACCTTGCCCAGCGCCGTGCAGTGCAGCGGGGACAGCGAACCGATCTCCGCGTTGACGCGCAGCGAGGCCGGGGACTCCACCTGGTCGATGTAAAGCACCCTGCCCTGCGCCAGAATGCCCGCGTGGGCGCACTCTCCGGTCTTTTCCATCGGTTCGCGCAGGAAGGGTTTGGCCACTTCGCGCAGCGGCAGCCGCGAGAGCAGGCTGCGGCTCAGCGAGACCACCTGCGGACCCAGGCTGAAGCGCCGGCTGATGGGGTCCTTTTCGGCGTAGCCGTAATTAGCAAGCGTGGATACCAGGCGTGAGGCGCTGCCCTTGTCGAGGTCGAGCATTTCGGCCAACTCGGTCACCGAGATGCCCTTGGGCGAATCCGCCAAAATCTCCAGGATGCGCAGTCCGCGTGCGAGGGATTGAATTTCGGTCATGTTGGGGTCTCCGTTAAGACAATAATATTGTAGAGAGTTTTTGCGTATAATACAACCATATTGCGTATTATGCAATATGGTTTTTATGCATTTCTAAATTATGTTAAAAAAAAGCAAACGGAAACCGAGTATCGAAATATCGTTTTATATGTCTATTTGACAAACATTGTTACCATTTTCACCAATAATTCAAAGGTTGATAATATAGAGATAAACTATACATTGATTCGAGGAAGTATCTCACCTTACTTTGTCAATTCATCATGATTTTCAATTGTTTCTAATCCCTCAAGTAAAACTTGATAAGAAGTTGGAAATTTCGGTTCTATTCCGGTTTTCTCGTTGAACAATTGAAAGGCTTTATCAGCGTATTTCGCAGCTAATCGTAGATAAAAAGAACTAATAGGAAGTTGACAGTCTATCGGAATATAATGAAGACCATGAAGTGGATTTACACACCCCTTTAGATTGTACCGACCAATATGATGCCACATATTATGAGTAGCAGCACTAAAGGGAGTATAAACATAATTATAAAGATCAATACAACCGGCTTCCTCTGCCATTTTTCGAGTATCTATACCTGCCCAGTTACCAAGATTGACCTCAGTGAGAAAAGTGTATCGTTGGCTATTTATCCATTTTTCAGTGGCTATAACAACAGGATCATTTTGAT
>CALGUJ010000287.1 GCA_937902055.1 uncultured Pelolinea sp. | reverse complement strand
GTTTGCCGGTCTCGCCCATCTTGGCCTTGAAGGTCAATTCCAGGCCCTTGATCTGCTCTGCCAAACCGCTCATTTCTTCATTGAGCAATTCGCGCTGCTTGGCAGCCGCCGCCTGGATCTTTTCGATCTGTCTCAAAGCGCCAGCCGAAGCAATCACAGCCATTTTTTGGGGGATCAGGAAATTGCGCGCGTAGCCGTCGGCTACTTTTTTGACGTCGCCTGCGCGTCCGAGGTTATAGACGTCTTTTAAGAGTAAAACTTTCATTGGTCAAGCCCTTTCGTAAGAAATTTTTTGATGCGAAGGGTACAACGCATCGAGCCCCAATTTTACCATGAGTTTATCGCGCAGACGATCGCTGAGCTTGTCGAAGCGATCGATTCGCCCCAATAACGGGTACAATTTGCGCTGATGGAAGAAGCTTTCCTGCCCACCACCCCCGAAGAAGTCCGCCGGCGCGGCTGGGATCGATTGGACGTGATCCTGGTCAGCGGCGATTCCTACATCGACAGCCCCCTGATCGGCGCTGCGGTGATCGGGCGCGTGCTGGAGCATGCCGGCTATAGAGTGGGTATCATCGCTCAACCGGCGATCGACAGCCCGCGCGATATCACCCGCCTGGGCGAACCGCGCCTGTTCTGGGGAGTGACCGGCGGCAGCGTGGATTCGATGGTTGCCAATTACAGCGCCGGCCGGCGCAAACGCCGCCAGGATGATTACACGCCCGGCGGGTTGAACAACCGCCGCCCGGACCGCGCCGTGATCGCTTACTGCAACCTCATCCGCCGCTATTTCAAAGAAACCGTCCCGCTCCTGCTGGGGGGCATCGAAGCCTCGCTGCGGCGCGTGCCGCACTATGATTACTGGTCCGATAACGTGCGCCGCTCGATCCTGTTCGACGCCAAAGCCGATTACCTGCTCTACGGCATGGCGGAGGGTTCGGTGCTGGCCTTCGCGCGGACGTTGGAAGACAACAGCGGCGACCCCGCCTCCCTGCGCGGCTTGTGCTGCGTCCGCAAAACCCTGCCGGAGTTCGCGCTAGCCTATCGGGAATTGCCGCCTTACGAGGAAGTCGCCGCGGATAAGCAATCATTCACGCGCATGTTCCACATTTTTTACCGCAACAACGATCCCGTCAGCGCAGCCGGCCTTTACCAGAAACACGGCGAGCGCTACCTGATCCACAACCCGCCGGCGGCTTATGCCAGCCAGGCCGAGCTCGACGAGGTTTACGCGCTGCCCTATCAGCGCGCCCAGCATCCGTATTACGAAAGCCAGGGCGCGGTCAAAGCGCTGGAGACCATCCGCTTCTCGATCAATTCGCACCACGGCTGCTACGGCGAATGCAACTTCTGCGCCATCGCCGCGCACGAAGGCCGCACCGTGCGCTGGCGCAGCCCGCAGTCCATCCTGGCGGAAGCCCGCCTATTGACCGAATTACCCGGCTTCAAAGGATACATCCTCGACGTGGGCGGCCCGACCGCCAACATGTACGGCTTCGAATGCGCGCGCAAGCTCAAAAAGGGCGCCTGCCCCGATAAACGCTGCATCTACCCGCAGGTGTGCCCGGCGCTCAAGCCCGACCACGATGAACAGGTCAAGCTGCTGCGCAGCCTGCGGCGTATCCCCGGCATCAAGAAAATCTTCATCGGTTCGGGGCTGCGCTACGACCTGATCCTGGCCGACTGGAAGAACGGGCGCGCATATTTAAGGGAGTTGACTGCCCATCACGTTTCCGGACAGATGAAGGTGGCGCCGGAACACAGCCAGGATAACGTGCTGGCATGGATGGGCAAGCCGGGGCACGCCGCCCTGCTGGCGTTCAAGCGCCAGTTCGACGAGCTTTCGCAGGAAGCCGGTTTGCGCCAGTACCTGACCTATTACCTGATCGCCGCGCATCCCGGCTGCAGCGAAGCGGACATGCGCGCGCTGAAAGCCTTCGCCAGCCGTGAGCTGCACCTCTCCCCCGAGCAGGTGCAAATCTTCACGCCCCTGCCCTCCACCTACTCCGCGCTGATGTATTACACTGAAACGGATCCCTTCACCGGCGAGAAGTTGTTCGTGGAGAAGGATGTGGGAAAGAAGGAAAAGCAAAAAAACATCGTGGTGGAGAAAACAACCAACTAATTCTTCTGGTCTTTCGGTGGGCAAGGATCATTTCCGTAACTATCTTTATCCCTAATTCTTCCATCTGGTCGATGGATGACAACTTCGGAACTTTGGTTTTTCACGATGCCTTATGCATTATCGATAACTTGATACTGATTGTCCATAATTTTTGTCAATTTTTCACTTTTCTCCCCGCGAACTCCCTATTTTCCATTTCCAATTGGAACTAAATGTTGATTTTTTCCAGCCATTTTTATTCTTTGAATTAATTCAATGGATATTTATGAGTATCTAAAGATTTCCCATTTAGGGAATTTGAAATCCCAAAATACATTTTTTTTAGGAAGAAAGCGGTACTTTTGACAGTCCAAATTAAATTGATTTCTACTTCAGCCCCCACATACCAATCCCACTTTCATAGTAAGAAACATACAATCGTGAATTATCGGAGTTAAGGCTTAGGGATGTTACTCCATCGTTTTCCTGTAATTCGGTAATAAGCGCCTTGTTCTCAATTGACCATATTTTAATATTCTGCCATCCTACGGAAATTAATAAGGAACTGTCATTTGAAAATTCTAATTTTAGAGGCCTTGTAGAATGTCCACCCAAGAGGAATGGCTCGGCTTCATCAATAAGAGGTTTGACTAGAATTTGGCGATCATCAATATGAATGTATGCTAGATATTTTCCGTCAGGGGAGAAGACCGGCCTCATTGAACCTTGAACGGAGGTAATCTCCGAAAAATCATGGGTACGCCAGATATGTATGATCTCGTCCGCTCCCGCTGTGGCAAAAGCTGAACCATCGTAATTAAAAAGTATTTGATCAAATGCAGATCTATGCCCCATCCCGGACATCGTGTTATTGGCATTAAACGATGTGATTTGTTCTTTCGTGATTGCATCCAACAGGTGGAGCTTACCATTAAGCAAACCAACCGCTAATATTGAACCGTCCGGAGAAAGTGTTATCTCGTCAATACAGTCCTCAAATTCGAAAGGAATCAATATTTCTGAAAGTATTCTAAAATCCTCTGCGTTCAGGATGTGGATGAGAATTTTTCCCGTCATTTTTTGTGCTGGAGAGTGGGAGGCTATGAAAGATTCTGAATCTACATTAATCACTGCAATATTGCCATTTTCCATTAACGCCATTCTGGTCCAGGGCTTTCCTAAAGTACTTTTGCTATGACTTCTGGTTGAAAATGTGTATTCTAAGAAAGTACGCTTTTCCAGGTCCCAAGCACCAATTTCCGTTATTAGCCACGATTCATCAGGGGTAACATACAAAATAATTTGTTCGATCGGGGTATTAAATTCATATTGTTTGGAAAATAAACCTTGATTAATTGCACTCTGCAAACTGATTTGAGTAGCTGTAGGTGCATAAGTCGGTGTAACAATGAGGGGTGGATTGGGTGTTACGGCTGTGAGTTGTGTAGTGTATTCCATTGTACTTACTGCCTTATTAAATTGACAAGCAGGAAGAA
>CALGUJ010000286.1 GCA_937902055.1 uncultured Pelolinea sp. | reverse complement strand
TGGCCGCTGACCATTGTAGGGCTGGATGTAACCCACAAAACCATGATGACCACCCAATTCCAGCAGGAGCTTTTCAAGGCCGGTAACCCAGCGGTCAGGTTGATTGAGCAAATTCTGCCGTGCTATCAAAATTATTTTAACGGCGCATTCGGATTGAACGGCGCGATCTATACCCACGATCCTTCCGCGCTGGCTTACGTTATCCGGCCGGATTTGTTCGAAACCCAATCGGTGCCGGTGTTCGTGGAAACAGAAGGACGCTGCGTGGGCCAGACGGTGGCCGATTGGCACCATCAATGGGAAGCGCGGCCGGAGGTCAAGGTTTGCCTGGGCGTGGATTCACCCGGCGTGCTTGCCCTGATCAAAGAACGCCTGACCAAATAAAAGCTTTAATCGGAGATATCGAAGACCTGAATTGTGTGGCAATTCAGGTCTTTTCTTATCCGCGACGGTTCTTTAAGTTGCCCATTGGACGCTAAAGCGGATAAAATAAAAAGTTTCGCTAAATAAATAATCATTAATATAAGGAGAGAAATGGCAACCAAGATCATCATCGATACAGACCCGGGGGTGGACGACACTATCGCGATCTGCGTGGCGCTGCGCTCGCCGGAGGTGCGGGTTCTGGGGCTCACCAGCGTTTTTGGCAACGTCAGCGGCGAAAAGACCGCCCAAAACGCGCTACGGTTGGTGGAGCTGGAAGGGCATGGCGACATCCCGGTGGCGCGCGGCAGCGACCTGCCGCTCTTTTCCCGCTTCGAGATGGACGGCGCGGTAGTGCATGGCACGGACGGCATGGGCAACACCCATCCGCCGGCGCCCAGGGGCAAAGTCATCGAGCGCACTGCGGCGCAATTCATCGTGGATACTGTGCGCGCCAACCCCGGCGAGGTTACCCTGTTGGCTGTAGGCCCGTTGACCAACCTGGCGCTGGCGCTGCGCCTCGACCCCGGCATTGCCGGCCTGGTCAAGGAAGTGGTGGTCATGGGCGGTGCTGCGGCTTGCCCGGGTAACATGACCCCCGTGGCGGAAGCCAATATCTGGCACGACGCGCACGCGGCGGATATCGTCATGGCGGCCGGCTGGCCGCTGGTGCTGGTGGGTTTGGATGTGACCCAAAAAACCGTGATGAGCGCGCAATTCCGGCAGGAAATGTTCAGCGCGGACAATGCCGCCGTGCGGTTCATTGAAAAGATCATCCCCTGTTACGTGCAATTCGCCGACATGGTTTACCGCATGGATGGCGGTATCTATACCCACGATCCCTCCGCCATGGCTTACCTCCTGCGGCCTGAATTGTTCAGCACCCGCAGCGCGCCGCTTTTCGTGGAAACCGAAGGGCGCTGCATTGGCCAGACGGTGGCCGATTGGCACCATCAATGGGAGCCGCGGCCGGAGGTCAAGGTTTGCCTGGATGTTGATTCAGCCGGCGTGCTAGCCCTGATAAAGGAACGCCTGACCAGGTAACGGCTTATCAAAAGCCGCAAAACGTTAATGCGGAAAGGAAATACCCTCCGACCTGGATTGTGCGGTTGAAAATTATACAAATCACCCTATAATCAAATCAAAGAAAAAAACTCAGGAGAGGAGGGTATTCATGAAAAGCAGGAATACCATAATTCTGGCATGCGCGTGCATGGCCGCGCTGCTCCTCACTGCTGCTTTGCCCAATCCGCAGGATTTGAACCCGCAACCCCCGCAAGAACCGGTCAAATTGATCTTTATTCACCATTCCACCGGCGAGAATTGGCTGGCGGATGGTTATGGCAATTTGGGCAGGGAACTTGGCGAGAATAACTATTTCGTCAGTGATACCAACTACGGTTGGGGTCCCGATTCCATCGGCGACCGCACGGACATCCCGGACTGGCTGGAATGGTTCGACAGTGAACAAACCGCCGCATACATGCAGGCATTGTTCAATGAAAGCGATCAGCACGCCGATTACACGCGCCGTCTCGCGGACCCCGGCGGAGAAAACCGAATCATCCTGTTCAAGTCCTGTTTCCCGAATTCCGAGCTGGGCGGCAGCCCGGACGATCCACCCGGGACTTACGGCGATTTAACCGTGAGCGGGGCGAAATTTGTCTATAACCGCATCCTGGAATATTTCGGCAGCCGGCCGGACAAGCTGTTTGTGGTGATCACCGCGCCGCCGGTCAGTTCGCGCGAGCATGCCGCGAACGCGCGCGCTTTCAATAATTGGCTGGTGAACGATTGGCTGAAAGAAGCGGAATACACCCACAAAAATGTGGTCGTTTTCGATTTTTACAACGTCCTGACGGATGCAAACGCCCATCACCGTTACGCGAATGGTAAGATCGAGCATGTTGCCGGCGCACGTGACACGCTGACTTATCCCTCGGGCGACGACCACCCATCGGAGAAGGGCAGCCAAAAAGCCACCCAGGAATTTGTGCCCTTCCTGAATAGTTATTATCATCAATGGATCGTTGACGCGCCCGCTGCAGCCGAAACATTAACAGGCAATGCTGCGGCGCTGCCGCAGCCGACGAAGCAAATTCCCCGCGCAGAAAGCCAGGCTCCAACCGGCGCGTTGATCGACGATTTTGAAGGCAACGTTCCACCCGGCACCAACGGTTGGGAAGTATTCAGGGATGAATCCGTGCCGACCACGCTGCGCTGCGAACCGGATGAATCGGCAGCGTATGACGGAACCCAGTCCCTCGTGATCGATTTCGCCATCCGGCCCAATTCCTGGGCAACCTGCAATCTCCTGTATAACACCCCGCAGGATTGGAGCGGATACGATGGGTTGACTTTTTATCTATCGGCTGCGCAAGCCGGCTTGATTTTCAATGTCGACCTTTACGCCGGCAGCCCCGACGCGCAGGAAACCTACCAGTACACCATAGAAACGCCGCCGGAGAGCGCAAGCGGGTGGATTCCCATCTCTCTCTATTGGAGCGATTTCCACCGCGTGCAATGGGAAGAGGATGCCGGCGCTGTTTTTGACCACCCCGAACAAATCACCGGCCTGGCATTTGGGTTGAACACCTACCCGGATACCCCCAATGAGGGTGTGATTCGGGTGGATGACCTGGGTTTGATCGAAGCGGAGACCGTTTCAGCGGGAACTTCCCAATAAAGACTCAAAAATTGACTGTTTGGTGAATAGTTAAAAAAGAAACGCCGCTCGTGCGGCGTTTCTTTTTAAGCAAACAATAAGGGTTATTTCCTGCGTTTGAAGAAGTTGATGATCAGCAGCAGCAAAACCGCGCCGACAAAGGCTACAATGATCTCGCCGATCAAACCGCCCAGGTCCAGGCCGAAGAGCGAAAATACCCACGTGCCAAGAAAAGAACCGGCGATGCCGATCAGGATGTCAGCCACCGTGCCAAAGGTATTTTTGACCACTTTATCGGCCAAAAAACCGGCGACGGCGCCTACAATAACGAGCATAAGAATATTCATGAATACAACTCCTTTTTGATTATATCTTGAGTATAACGAGCACTTGAAAAATATACAATTGCATACTGCGCTTTATTATAAAACTCTAATACTGCGTTGATTCGGGTGACTGCCGAAAAAGGTCAATTTTTTGACTTTTATCTTCATTTGTGCTATTTTTAACCATCGAAATTTACTCAGGATTATGGCAATGATCAGAGAACGAATAGCTGATAACGTATATTGGTTTCAAAGTGAAATTTACGCCCAGGTGACCGCCGGCGCGATCGTGGGGTCCAATTGGGCGGTTCTGGTGGATACCCTGGCGCTGCCCCAGGAAACGCTGGAGATGCGGGCTTATCTGGAAGAAACCCTGGGCGTGCAGGTGCGCTACATCGTCAATACCATCTACCATGCCGACCACACTTTCGGCAATTGCTTCTTCCCCGGCGCGGTGGTGATCGGGCACAGCCTGTGCCGGAAATTGATGGAGCAACATAATCATCAAGCGCTGGAAAGAATCCGCGAGCAGAACCCCGATTTTAAAAAGGTCAAGATCCAACTGCCCGGCCTGACCTTCGATTCCGGCACCCTATCGCTGCAGATCGGCAAGCGCCACATTAAAATATTCCCTACGCCGGGCAACAGCCCGGATGGCATTTCGGTGCTGGTGCGTGAAGACCGCGTGTTGTTTAGCGGCGACGCATTCCTGCCGCTGCCGATCATCGTTGAGGGCGATGTGGACCAATCCAGCGAGACTATCAAATCAATTGCCAAGATGAGCCTGGAAAATATCGTGCAGGGGCATGGCGACGTGATCCTGCGCGGCGAGATTGACCAGGCAGTCAAGAGCAACCTGAATTACCTGGCAGCCATCAAGAAGGTGGCGCGTACGGCAGCCAAGCGCAAAGACCCGCTGACAGTGTTGGAGGAAGCCACAGTGGAAGAATGCGGGAAGAGCCGCGTGCTGCTGGGCGGCCTGGTGGAAGATTTGCACAAACGGAATTTGGCAGCCCTATATAAACAGGAAATGGCTGCGAATCAATAAACCCGGATTGTAAGCACTATTTCTTAATGAATTGATCTTTCTTGAAGATGCGCGCCAGCAGTTGCACGCGCCGCTCGGTGCCTTCCTTGAGGCGCTTAAGGTTGGGGATCAACGCCAGGATTACCAATGCCAGCGCCAGGATGCCGAACAGAACGTAAGCCCAGGGACTCATGCCTTCCAACGCGCGCACGACAAAAACACCCAGAGCGGAAAAAGCGATACTGATGGTGGTCAGCGAGGCATAACCCACCAGCACGTAGAAAATCGCAGCAAACGGCAGGATGATCATCCAGGAATTAAGCCACAAACCGATCGCCGCGCCCAGGGTGGTGGCGCCGCCTGCGCCGCCGCGGAAGTGGAGTTTCCCGTTCTCGTCTTTTTCGACCAGGAAAGCGGAATAATTATGCCCGACGATGGCCAGCACGCCGCTCAGGGCGGCTGTCCATTCGACGCCCATGGAAAGTGTTTTGCTGATCCAAACGGCGGCCGCGCCTTTGAGCACATCCAGCACCGCGGTAAGCAAACCGGCTAGCGCGCCGCCGGCGCGCATGGCGTTGGTTCCGCCGGTGCGGCCGCTTTCAATGGTGCGGACGTCTTTGCCGGTGAAGACTTTAACCACCAGCAAGCCGGAAGGAATCGATCCGATCAAGTAAGCAATTGGTAAGGATAATAAAGCTGTCATCATGCCATTAAACCCGAATTCTAAAAATAAGTTGCGTCATTATTTTATCAATATTGCCAATATCCAAATGACCGCCAGAACAACCAACGGATCATAAAAAACTTTGCGGATATCCGGATTTTCTTCCAGCGAAGCCGCAATTCCAATCAACGCATAAGCCGGCCCTGTCAGGATCAAGCCAAAGCGGACAGGGGTGAGCGGCCAGTAGTATGCGGCAATTATACATTGGGTTACGATCAACGTGATCACCGCGGTCCATTCAAAACGCCAGCGACCGCTCAACCGGAAGTGCAGGATCCGCAGGCAGAGGAATATAAAAAAGGAAGGCAGGATCAGCAGAATGAAGTAAAGCCGCGCGTTGGACGCCCGCAGCGCGATGCACAGCAAAAAAAAGACGCCGTAGCTCACCGCGGAAAGCACCATCAAGGCTAACGGATAGCGGGAGTCGCCTGAGTCCATGGAAATGTATTCCGCCACCAGGATCAAAATGATGAGCAAACTGCCGAATGCTAAAATGATCCACCATTCGATGCCTGTCTCCAGCAACCCCAGCGGAAAACCCAGTGCGCCGGTGGAAATGGCGGGCAGGATCAGGTGCGGCAGGGTGGAGTGGGTGGCAATCTGTGGATGGTCGCGCAGCATCCAGTCAGCGCCGGCTGCGGCGATGGCGGCTGCGATCAGAGACATGAGATTGAAAAAATTGACGCGCAATGGCAACAGGATTCCGGCTATGGTGATGGGGATTTCCCGCGCCGGCAATTGGATGAAGGGCAGCGTTGCATAGCAGATCAGGATGCAGGCCGAGACAATACTGAGTTTATCGGGTTGTGGCAGTTGGAAGCGTTTTTCCACACGCTGATTTTACCCTATCCGTTTGGAATGGGTGAATTGCGGGGAAAAATGACCGGTATGGTAAAATAATAGATTGTATGTTTGAACCCGTCTCAGAAATCAAGAATGAACCGCCCCGGCTGATCCCTTCCATGGTAGAGGGTTTCAACGCCATAGCCAGCCATATCTACATCATCCTTTTCCCGGTGTTGTTGGATTTGATGCTCTGGTTTGGGCCGCTCGTGCGCATCAAGGACTTGCTGCTTCCGACGGTTTTAAAAGCTTCGGAAATTTCCGCGCCAGCTTACGGCGCCGACAGTCAGGCATTTCTGGAAACCGCGAAGGAAATGTGGACGACTATCCTGAGCCAGTTCAACATTCTCTCCAGCCTGCGCACCTTCCCGGTGGGCATCCCAAGTTTGCTGATCAGCAAAGGTATCATTAAAAATCCGCTTGGGTCGGTGTATGTGATCGAACTGCAATCCGCCGATAGCGCCCTGGCGCTTATGTTGGGTTTGCTGTTGCTTGGCTTGGTGCTCGGCAGCCTGTATTTCGCAATGATCGCGGTTGTGACCAATCCCGACAGCGGACCGTTGAAGCTCTCCGAACTGCTGCGCCAGACCATGCAGTGCCTGCTGCTTTCGTTCATCCTTATATGCGGCGTGCTCGTGCTCTTGATCCCGGCGGTTTGCCTGGTTTCCACTCTTGCTTTATTCCTGCCGTCGTTGGGATCCTTGCCGCTCCTGATACTCAGTTTGATCATGGTTTGGTTTTTGCTGCCGATCGCTTTTTCACCGCATGGCATTTTCGCCAATCACTTCAACGCAACCGCGGCGATCGCGAATTCCTTCCGGCTGGTGCGTTCGTCAATGAACGCGACCGGGATGTTCTTCATCATGTTGATCCTGTTGAGTTATGGCCTGGATGCGCTTTGGTCTACGCCTCCGATCGATAGTTGGATGCTGTTGGTGGGCATTCTGGGTCATGGATTCATTTCCAGCGGATTGATCGCATCCTCATTCGCGTTTTACAGCCGCGGGATGAAATGGGTGCAGGAAGTCATTCGAGAAATCAACGCTGGAAAACCTAAAATTCTTTCATAAAATATATTTAAATCAGTTTTTCATTCGGAGGAAGTAGTGCCGGAATCTGCTGCAAACGTGAGTTCGTATGGAGCCAAGGATATTCAGGTTTTGGAAGGCCTGGAGGCGGTTCGCCGCCGCCCGGGCATGTATGTGGGCGGCACCGACCAAAAAGCCCTGCATCATCTGGTGTATGAAGTCGTCGATAACTCCATTGACGAAGCCCTGGCAGGGGTCTGCAATCGCATCACGGTGACCATTCATCCGTATAGCAGCGTCACCGTTGACGATAACGGCCGTGGCATCCCGGTGGATATCCATCCGCAAAAACACGTTTCCGCTTTGGAGGTCGTCATGACCACG
>CALGUJ010000285.1 GCA_937902055.1 uncultured Pelolinea sp. | reverse complement strand
ATGCTATACTGAAATTGGATTCAATAAACCTATTATTAAAGCGAGGTGGAAAAATGTTCAATAAGATCTTGGTAGCATTTGATGGATCCGAACATGCGCGGCGCGCGGCCCAAATAGCCGGGGATATGGCGCGCTTACAGAAGGATACCGAACTATGGCTGGTGTGCGCCATGGATATCCTGCCCGGGGAACTCGGCAAGCCCTTTATCGATGAGTTGATCACCGAAAGGACGCACATCGGAACCGAAATGCTGCAGCAGGCCAAAGAGATCATCGGGCAGAAAGTCGTCATTCACGAAGAGATGCTCTTCGGGCCTCCGGCTGAAAGCATTATGAACGTTGCCAATGGCAATAAATGCGACCTGATCATCATGGGCACGCGCGGCGTGGGCGGCCTGAAAGGACTGCTGATGGGCAGCCAAATCCAAAAGGTCATCAGTCTTTCGGACATTCCGGTATTGGCGGTTAAATAACTTGTACTCCCGGCAGCGTAATTCATTGCCGGGAGATTTGTTTAAGTTACCTGCTATTCAATAATCTTGGGGAGACGGTGAAAACCATCCTTCAAAGCCGGATACAGACTACGATATTCACCATACAATCTCTCATATAACGAAGCATTCTTACCCGGCTTGACGCCTTCCATCCGATGGATGGTGTTCCGGCAAGCCTCTTCAACTGAGAAAAAGACGCCCGCACCGGTGGCCGCCAGCAGCGCAGCCCCAAAAGCTGCACATTCTTCGGAATCGACGGTGAAAATTTGCGTGTTCAATACGTCCGCGATGATCTGCAGCCAGACCGGGTTCCTCGCCCCGCCGCCAGTGATGCGCACGTGGTCGATCCCGCCCAAACCGGCGCCTTTCATCAATTCAAAGCTGTCCCGCAAGCCAAAGGCCACGCCCTCCAGGACTGCGCGCGCGAAATCCCCGAAGGTATTCCGCACCGTGATGCCCACGAAACCCCCGCGCGCCAATGGGTCCGGGTAAGGCGTACGTTCTCCGGTCAGGTAGGGCATGAACAACAATCCCTGGCTGCCGGCGGTTGATTGCGCGGCCGCGGACACCACCTCATCGAAGCTTGCATTCTCCTTGAAGGTATCCCGGAACCATCGTAAGCTTCCCGCTGCCGAAAGCATCACACCCATCAAATGCCATTTATCGGGAACCGCGTGGCAAAACGCGTGCAGCCGGCCTTCCGGCTCGATGAAGGGATGATCGGCTGTGGCGAACACCACGCCGGAGGTGCCCAGGCTGATGGAAACGATGCCCTCCTCCACCGCGCCGGTCCCCACCGCCGCCGCGGCTTGATCGCCGCCCCCGGCGAAAACCGGAATCCCTTCGCTTAACCCGGTTGCCGCAGCAGCTGCCTGGGTAAGGCAGCCGGTCGCGGCTGTGCCTTCAAAAGTGGGCGGGAACCATTCCCGCTGCATTCCCAATCTTTGAATCAGCTCGCTCGACCAATCCCGCCTGGCGAGATCGAACAATACCGTCCCCGATCCATCCGCGCGGTCAATGGCATATTCGCCGGTCAGTTTCAGGCGCACGTAATCCTTGGGCAGCAAAACATGGGCAATTTTCCGATAGATATCCGGTTCTTCATCCCGCACCCACAGGATTTTGGGCGCAGTGAAACCGGTCAGGGCGTCGTTTCCGGTGAGTTGAATGAATTCTTTCTTGCCAATCACCTCGCGAATGGAATCACATTGCCGTTGGGTGCGCTGGTCGTTCCACAGGATCGCCGGCCGCAGCACTTGCCCATCCTGATCCAGGATCACCAGCCCATGCATCTGCCCGGTCAGCCCGATTCCCTTTACGTCCTGCGGCGCTATTCCGCCTGTTTTTACCGCCTGGCGGATGCCCTCAACCGTCGCGTTCCACCAGAGCGCCGGATCCTGCTCGCTCCACAAGGGAAAAGGTGTTTCATAGCCGTATTCCGAAGATGCGATCGCGGTTATCTTTCCATCCGAATCGATCAGGATCGCTTTGGTCGCCGTGGTGGAAGAATCGATGCCGATAAAATATTGGCTGTCTTTCTCCATTTACAACATCTCCCGGCAGAATGCTGCCTTTTCATCATTCTTAAGGAAATCGCCTAATGCCTGCTCATCCATCGAAGCAAAAGAGCCTTTTTCCATTCTCCAAATTTCCGGGTGTTCGATCGACTCGCCCGGTTTCAATTCCCGATATGGTCCCAGTGTCTCCAGTTCCAGGAATTGGCCGTTGCAATAACTCTGCGCTTCCGCTCCCAGATCAAGGGAGCAATCGGCAGCATCTTTTCTCGAGTATTTAATGAAAAGGAACTTGTCGACATAATACGCGATCCATTGCTGCAAGTTGCTCACCCCCAACTTCAAAGCCGCGTCGCATTTTGGCTGCGTGCGGATCAGGGCAAATTCCTTGTCAACCTTAAGGCGGTTATCGCTCAAATCGGTATACGGCCAGAGAACCAGCGAGCGGTTAGGCAGGAGTTGGTTTTCCGTGTTCGTTGCCTGCAACGGCAGCACGGCGATTCCGCCCAACTTTAACTGCGTGATCGCCCAGGGTGCAATTTT
>CALGUJ010000284.1 GCA_937902055.1 uncultured Pelolinea sp. | reverse complement strand
GCTGCCGGTTTGGGCGCAACCGGTGTTTACAACCTGATCGCCGCCCACCGGCCGCAAACAACCCTGCCCGGGTTGATCATCTCGCTGATCTCGATCGCCATCATGTGGGCATTGGTGGCTGCCAAGCGCAAGGTTGGGCACGCCCTGGCATCCGCCCCCATCCTGGCGGACGCCAACTGCACCATGGTGTGCATTTACATGTCCCTGGTGCTGCTGGCCTCCAGCCTGATCTATGAATTGAGCGGCTTTGGTCTGGTGGACAGCCTGGGCGCGTTCGGCCTACTGTATTTTTCCATCCGCGAAGGCAGGGAAGCGTTTGAAAAAGCCGCCGGCATGGAATGTGGCTGTGAATGCGAACACGAAAACGCTTGATCAAGGAGCTGTGAAATGGAAGCAACTCAGAAAATTTCTTCAATTGATGAATATATTGCCGGTTTTCCGGAAGATGTGCAAGCCGTCCTCAAACAGATGCGCGCGGTCATCCGCGCGGCTGCCCCGCATGCCAGGGAAAAGATCAGTTACGGCATCCCCACCTTTTACACCACCGAGAACCTGGTGCACTTTGCCGGTTACAAGGGCCACGTTGGCTTTTATCCGAGCCCCAGCGGTATCGAGCATTTCAAGCGGGAGTTGGCCGATTACGAACTGTCGCGCGGCACGGTGCGTTTCCCGCTCGATAAACCCATCCCGTACGATCTGGTGACCCGCATCACGGAATTCCGGGTGGGGGAGAGCCGGGAGAAAGCAGCCGGCAGGTAACGCTTCGCCGAACCAAGAATTCCACTTTATCTAAAAGACCATTAACCCGAATTTCCCCTCGCGGGGTAAAAAAAGGGTACGCGGTTTGGATTCATACTGAAAAACAGACGGATGGGTTCGATATAAAGAGTAACCATGAACATGAAAGCTCATATCCTGGCGGCGCTGCGGGAACAATTTTCCGTCTGGCAGGCGGTTTTGGAAAAGTTGGACGAATCTCAGGTTACTGTCCCACTGGCGCCTTCCTCCTGGACAATCGGGGATGTGGTCAATCATCTGTGGGCCTGGCAGCAGCGCACCCTGGCGCGCGCCGAAGCTGCCCTCGCCGGCGGCGAACCGCGCTTTCCGCCCTGGCCGGAAGGCATGCCTGGCGATACGCCCGAATCCCTGAACGCCATTAATAACTGGATCTATGAGAAATATCGCGGGCAATTTTGGCAGACCGCTTACGAGAATTGGAGATCCGGTTTCGCGCTTTTACTGGAGATTATGGAAGGCATCACGGAAAGGGATTTGTTGGACAGCGACCGTTATGTCTGGATGAAGGGGTATGCGCTGGCCGATATCCTGCTGGCGACCTATGACCATCACCAGGAACATCTCGAAAGTCTGCAAGCCTGGCTGAAGGATCACTCTTTGTGACGCTGACTGCGGCTGAGGAATCGGAGACGTGCCGTTTGTGCGTGCTGGGCGCGCAAGCCGAATACGCCGGCCGCCCGCAGGAAGCGCGCAGGTTGTACCGGCAAGCCTGGGAAGCAGCCCAGGACGATTACGACGCCTGTGTGGCGGCGCATTATTTGGCGCGTATGCAGGACGACCCCTCTCAGGCTTTGCGCTGGAACGAAATTGCCCTGGTACGCGCCGAGGCCGTGGGGGATGAGCGTGTGCGGAATTTTTATCCTTCTCTATACGTTAACCTGGGTCGTGCGCATGAATTGCTGGGGCACTTGGAACAAGCGCGGGAATATTACCAATTGGCTGCAAATTCGGGACTCCGTCACGAAAGCGGGGATGCAGGCCGATTGTTTTCCCTGTAAAATATCCTGACAAAAGTGAAAAATGAATACACTACCGGAAAATACCGTTCTCATTATTATCGACGTCCAAAAGGGATTCGATGATCCCCGCTGGGGGCAGCGCAACAACCCGCAGGCCGAGGTTGTCATGGCGCGCCTGCTGGCTGCCTGGCGCGCGAGCCATCGCCCGGTCTTCCACGTGCAGCACCTTTCCGTTATGCCGGGTTCTCCCCTACGCCCGGAAAACCCGGGCAGTGCCTTCAAGGACGAGGTTAGGCCGCTGGAAGGCGAACCGATTTTTCAAAAGCACGTCAACAGTGCTTTCATCGGCACCGGCCTGGAAGCGCGGCTGCGCGCCGATGGCTATGATACCCTCGTGATCATTGGTCTCACCACACCGTATTGCGTCTCCACTACCGCCCGCATGGCCGGCAATCTGGGCTTTAAAACCTACGTCGTCTCGGACGCCACGGCTGCTTTCGGTCTGACTGGCCCGGATGGGCGCGAATTTTC
>CALGUJ010000283.1 GCA_937902055.1 uncultured Pelolinea sp. | reverse complement strand
ACGTGATCAGCGCCGGCGCGGAACGCATCAGCAGCACGCTGGGCAGCCTGCCGGATGACCTGACCAAAGCCAGCTACATCGACCACACCATGTTGAAACCCGAAGCGACCGCCGCGCAAATCACGCAGCTCTGCAAGGAAGCGCGTGAATATCACTTCGCCTCGGTATGCGTCAACCCTACCCAGGTCAAGTTGTGCGCCGAACTGCTGCGCGGTTCTGACGTTAAAGTGGGCTGCACCATCGGCTTCCCGTTGGGAGCCAACACCCCCGAGGTGAAAGCCTTTGAAACCCGCCAGGCGGTAGCCGACGGCGCGGGCGAAGTGGATATGGTCATCAACATCGGCGCGCTTAAAGACCGCAACCTCAACCTGGTTGCGCGCGACATCCTGGCGGTGGTTCAGGCCGCGCACGAAGGCGGCATCCTGCTCAAGGTGATCATCGAAGCCGCCCTGCTGACCGACGAGGAAAAACAGATCGCCTGCCTGCTGGCCAAAGAAGCCGGCGCGGATTTCGTTAAAACTTCCACCGGTTTCTCGATTGGCGGGGCTACTGTTGAAGATGTGGCGCTCATGCGCCGCACGGTCGGCCCGCTGGTGGGCGTCAAAGCCGCCGGCGGCATCCGCACCGTCGAGGATTTCGAGAACATGATCAAAGCCGGGGCCACGCGTATCGGCGCCAGCGCCGGCGTGCGCATCATCAAGGGCGACGATAAAGCCGCCCAGCCCGCCGCCAAAGCCGACGGCCCTAAAAATTATTAGGGAAATTATTAGAGAAAGAGGAAACGATCATGCTGATTGCCCGTGTCATTGGAACAGCCGTATCCACCATGAAGGATGAAAAGCTGGAAGGCCGCAAGCTGCTGGTGCTGCAGCAAACCGACGAGTACGGCAAAGGCAGCGGCAAGCCCTTCGTCGCCATCGATTCGGTGGATGCCGGCGTGGGCGACCTGGTGCTGACGGCATCCGGTTCCAGCGCCCGCCAGACCACCATCACCAAAGACCGCCCGGTGGACGCTGTCATCATGGCCGTGATCGATTCGCTGGAAGTCGAAGGCAAAGTCACTTTCAGAAAGAGTTAACCGAGAGGAATCTGAATGGCTCTCTATCCGGATCTTCAATCCATGCAGGAAGCGCGCGACCTGGCCGAGGCGGCTTATCAGGCCCAATTGGTCTGGGGCCGCGCCACCCAGGAAGAAGTCGACCGCGTATGCGCCGCCATGGCCGAAGCGGCTTTTGCGGCTTCCGCCCGCCTGGGGCAGATGGCGCACGACGAGACCGGCTACGGCATTCCCGCCCATAAAAAACTGAAGAACGAACTGGCTTCCATGGGCGTGTGGAACAGCATCAAAGACGTGAAAACCGTGGGTGTGATCCGCCGCGACGAGCAGCGCCGCATCTACGAAATCGCCTGGCCGATGGGCGTGGTGGCGGCGCTGACCCCCAGTACCAACCCCACCTCCACCGCCATCTACAAATCGATTTCCGCGGTAAAGGCGCGCGACGCCATCATCATCGCGCCGCACCCCTCTGCCGCGAAGTGCACCTACGAAGCCTGCCGCATCCTGCAGGAAGCCGCGCAAAAGGCCGGCGCGCCCGCCAACCTGGTGAACTGCATGCAGAACATCTCGCTGCAGGGCACCAACGAACTGCTCAAGCATAAATACGTGCGCGTGATCCTGGCCACCGGCGGCACGCCCATGGTGAAAGCCGCCCATTCGGTCGGCAAGCCCGCCTATGGCGTCGGCCCCGGCAACGTGCCGGTGTACGTGGACCGCAGCGCCGATTTGCAGAAGGCCGCGCGCTACATTGTGGCCAGCAAGGCGTTTGACTGCTCCACCATCTGCGCTTCCGAGCAGGCCGTGGTGGCCGATAAGCCTATCGCGCGCCAGCTCGAACAGCTCATGCAAGCCGAAGGCGCTTTCTTCGTTAACGAAGAACAGGCCGGCAAGCTGCGCAAGCTGCTCTTCCAGCCGGACGGCAGCATCAACGCGCGCACGGTCGGTAAGACCGCCCAGACGCTGGCCGGTATGGCCGGGTTCAGCGTGCCCGCCTCGGCGCGCGTGCTGGTGGCCCGTTTGAGCGTAACCGGCAGCAGTGAACCGCTCTCGCGTGAAAAGCTCACCACCGTGCTGGGCTGGTACGAAGAAGACGGCTGGGAAGCCGGCTGCGAACGCTCCATCGAACTGATCATGTTCGGCGGGCGCGGCCACACCCAGGTCATTCATGCGCAGGACGAACGGGTCATCATGGCCTTCGGACTGGAAAAACCCGTCTTCCGTATCCTGGTCAACACCATGGGCACGCTGGGCGCGGTCGGCCTGACCACCGGCCTGATGCCCTCGCTCACGCTGGGTTCCGGCGGCGAAGGCGGCGCAATCACAGGCGACAACGTGACTGTGCATCACCTCTACAACGTCAAGCGCCTGGCGTATGAATTGACCCCTCCCCCTGAAGCAGCCCTGCACGCTTCGCCCTTACCGGCGGCTGCCGCTTCGAACACAGCCGGTGCTCCGGCTGCCAACGTGCAGGATATTGAAGCAATGGTACGAAAAGTAGTTCAAGAAATCATCCAACAAAAATAACATGCAGTGAAAGGAAAGGAAAACAAAAATGGCAACAAATCCTGAATTAATCGCTCTCGGCATGGTCGAGACCAAAGGGCTGGTCGGCTCCATCGAAGCCGCCGATGCCATGGTCAAGGCTGCCAACGTCGTCCTGATCGGTTCGGAATATGTGGGCGGCGGTTTCGTGACCGTCATGGTGCGCGGAGATGTGGGCGCGGTGAAAGCCGCTACCGACGCCGGCGCCGCGGCTGCCAAACGGGTTGGCGAACTGGTTTCGGTGCACGTCATCCCGCGGCCGCACAGCGACGTCGAAATGATCCTGCCTCAGAAATCCAAGGGCAGCATCGGCTAATCAGCGCGCAGGGAAAACAACCATGACGGCTGGCGATAAAACGCCGGCCGCCCTGCTGCGATGATGACGCGCGAGAGGTTCGACCTCGGCAGCTACCTGCAGCGCGCCCGCCAGAACATCCTGCCCAGCCGCAACGGCGCGGTTCCTTTAGGCGAACCGCCGGACGGCCCGCTTTACGTGGGCGCCGACCTGGGCACCGCGTACCTGGTTCTGGTCGCGCTGGATAAAGACCTACAGGTGGTGGCTGGAGAATACCAGTTCGCCCAGGTGGTCAAAGACGGCCTGGTGGTGGATTATATGGGCGCGGTGGACCGGCTGAAGGGCATGAAAACCCGCCTGGAAGCCCGCATCGGCCGTGAGCTGACCAGCGCCGCCAGCGCCTACCCGCCGGGCGTGCCCCGCGCCGAAGTGCGCGCCACCGCCAACGTGGTGGAAGCCGCCGGGCTGGAGTGCACCGGGCTGGTGGATGAACCCAGCGCCGCCAATGCCCTGTTGGGCATCGAAAATGGCGCGATCGTGGACGTGGGCGGCGGCACCACCGGCATCGCCGTGGTCGAGAACGGGCGCGTGGTTTACACCGCCGACGAGCCCACGGGCGGCACGCACTTTACTTTAGTGATCGCCGGCGCCAAAGACATCAGTTTCGAGGACGCCGAGGACTTTAAAAAGGACGATGCGCACCAGGCGGAATTGTTCCCGGTGCTGAAGCCGGTCATGGAAAAAGTGGCCAGCATCACTGCCCGCCACCTGAACGGCCGGGACGTGGAGCACATCACCTTGGTGGGCGGCAGCGCACGCTGTAGCGGCATGGCGCGGGTGGTGCAGGAATACACCGGTATTCCCACCTCCATCCCGCAGGATCCGCTGTTCGTGACGCCCATCGGCATCGCCCTGCAGCAGGCAATGAATATGAGTTGAGTAATGAAAGTGAGTAAAGCAATATGGCAGATCAATTTCAATTAAGGTGCTATTGCATGCTCGACCGCATGCAGGCCCAATACGCCGCTTTCATCGGCACGGTCACCCAGGGCGACCTTTCCACCGAAGGCATGGCCTCCCTGTACGTCGAAATGGCCCCCGGCAACGAGGTTTTCCGCGTGGTGGACATCGCCGTCAAGGCCACCGAAGCCCGCCCCGGCGCGCAAATCGTCGAACGCGAATTCGGCATGTTCGAAGTGCATTCCCATAACCAGGCCGCCGTGATCGAAGCCGGCGAAGTGGTGTTGAGCCGCCTGGGCATGAAGGTCGAGGACCGCATCAAACCCCAGATCGCTTCCATCCAGGTGATCACACGCGTGGATCCTTACCAGGCGCAGCTGCTCAACCGCTTCCGCCGCGGCTCGATGATCGTTCCGGGCGAGACCATGCTGGTGCTGGAGTGCGCTCCGGCCGCCTACATCAATTACGCCTGCAACGAAGCCGAAAAGAAAGCCGGCATCAAGATCATCCACGTTTCCAGCGTCGGCCGTTTCGGCCGCATGTGGCTCTCCGGCTCGGAAGCCGAGATCATCACGGCGCGCGACGCCGCCGTTAAAGCCCTGGAAAGCCTGGAAGGCAAAGCCGGATAACCCATCCGGCAACAGCAGGCCGGGCAGCCGCCCGCCTGACGAGGAAAAGCTTATGGCAAAAGTCTTTTACACGGAACATGATATCGAAGATATGGTCAAACGCGGCGAACGCAGCCTGGTGGTGACCGACGACGTCGTGTTGACCGACCTGGCCTATGAAATGGCGCGCCGGCTGGGCGTGCAGCTCGTGCAGCCCACCGACACGCCTCCCGCGGCGCCCATCCGCCCGTATATCAACAAAGCCGCCTCGCCCGCCGCCGCGCAATCCCCCGCGGCAGTCCCCCCCGCGCCCGTCGCGTCGCCGGCAGCCGGCGCGCGCGTGGCCGCCATCAAAGCGCGCGTGAAAGCCGCCGTACTGGCCCAATTGGGCGGCAGCGCGGTGGACGAAGCCACGCTGGATCGCATCATCGAGCGCGTGGCCGCCGATTTGGGATTGAAATAAGATGTTATTCGGACGCGTCAAGGGAACCGCCATCTGCACCATCAAATACCCGGGCACCGAAGGGCTGAAGCTCCTGCTGGTGCAGCCGCTGGACAAGGACATGAAACCGCAGGGACCGCTGCAGGCCGCCGCGGACGTGGTGCAGGCCGGAGAAGGCGACCTGTGCATGATGGTGCGCTCGCGCGAAGCCGCGCTGGCCATGCCGGAGATCAAGTTCGTGCCGGTCGACCTGGCGTTGGTGGGCATCGTGGACGACCTGGAAGTGCGCCCCGATGGCGAATTCGATTACACCCTCAAAAAGGGCAACAACCGCTACACGTAGGTAACCGCATGATCATCGCAAAAGTTGTCGGCACTGTCGTCACCACCATCAGCCACCCGGCCTTCAAGCACCGCCGGCTGCTGGTCGTGCAGCCCCTGACCCTCGACCCCGAAGACAAGGGCGGCGATTT
>CALGUJ010000282.1 GCA_937902055.1 uncultured Pelolinea sp. | reverse complement strand
GCTGCGCAGGAAAAACAATTGTTCCTCATCCACGCTGCTCAATGTTACCGCGTGAGAGCAACGTACGTCGTCGGCTATGATTTCCAGGCCGGGTATAGCTTCCGCATGGGCTGCTTCACTTAATAGCAAATTCTTGTTCCTTTGAAAGCCATCCGTGCCTTTGGTTCCTTCTGAAACGTAAATATTGCCTTTCCAAAGAGAAAAAGCATCATCCTTTAAAACACCGCCGAAAAGAAGATCGCTGGTGGTGTCGGAAGCAAGGTGATTTTGGAATGTGTCGATCACAAAATGCTGCCCGGCTTGCGGGGTGTAAATACCGGTAATTTCCGCTTTCCCGCCATCTTTTTGCAGGGTCACGCTTAGGTTACGCTGCAGCACAGCGCTGCCTTTATCCAACAGCAGATGCTCAAGGAGGGCATCCTTCCCCAGAATGATTTGCTGGTTGGAAAAATTCCAGATATTTTTTCCGTAGTTCTGCATCTCTAAAACGCGCAGGGCAGCCGAGTCACCCAGTTGCAAATTCCAACTGGAGGTAGCGATTGCGCCACCGCCGGTGATGTCGGATTCCTGCCGGTTGATCACCGTTGCGCTCGCCTGTTCGTCCAAAACGATCAGGCAGGTAGCAGGCAGCACGGAGTTTGCCCTGTTTAACTTCCATCGAATTTCAATTGGTTTCTTGATTTTTAACATACGCGGGATAAATAACAGGAAACCATGCCGGCTCGCACCGTTTGTGAAAGCTGCAACCTTGTTTGATTTATTGAGAAGAGCAGTGGTTTGTGATTTCTCAAATAATTTACTGTGATCCTTGGCAGCCGTTTGTAAATCGCAAGCAACCACACCGCTCTCCCTGCAAAAGTCAGTCAATGTGAAACGGATTTCATTTTCGGAAATTTCGATCATCCCCGCCAAATCGTCCTGTAATTCTGCCGGTTGTGCCGAGAGAATCCGGGGTTCTACCGGGGGTTGGAAAGATCCGGCTGGTAATGCCAGATTTGCCAATTTAGCCCAATTTTTATCCTTCGGATTTGGCACTGCCAGTGCATGATAGCGTGCGCTGGCCTGTTCCCGATACTCTGCCAGTAAAATGTTTTTGGTCCGGGAATGTTCGCTTTCCTCAGATCGCAAAACAGAATCCAGGATAGAGAAAAACTGATCCATGGTTTCAGCCAACCGATCCTTCCATTTGGAGTTGGATCAAGCGGTTCATTTCGACAGCATATTCCATGGGCAATTCCTTGACCAGCGGTTCAATAAAACCGGAGACAACCATTGTGGTGGCTTGTTCATCCGACAGTCCCCGGCTTTTTAAGTAGAAAAGCTGCTCTTCGCTGACTTTTGAAACCGAAGCTTCATGTCCAATGGAAACCCGGTTTTCAGCGGCATCGATATCCGGGTAGGTATCCGACCGCGACAAAGGATCGAGAATCAACGCATCGCAGGCGACGCTGGAACGCGAATTGACTGCGCCTTTGATTACCTTCAATAAACCTCGGAAAGAAGACCTGCCGCCATCCTTGCTGATCGATTTGGATGTGATCTTGCTGGAAGTATTTGGGGCCAGGTGGATCATCTTTCCGCCTGCGTCCTGGGTTTGGCCTTTACCGGCAAATGCCATGGAAAGGATTTCGCCATGCGCGCCCGGTTCCAGAAGGATACAGGATGGATATTTCATGGTGGTTTTGGATCCCAGGTTTGAGTCGACCCATTCCATAGTCCCGCCGGCGTAAACCATCGAGCGTTGGGTGACCAGGTTGTACACGTTGGTCGACCAATTTTGTATGGTGGTGTACCGCACGCGGGCATTCTTCTTTACAAAAATCTCGATCACGCCGCTGTGGAATGAATCGCGCGAATACTGCGGCGCAGTACAACCTTCCACGTAATGAACTTGCGATCCTTCGTCGGCGATGATGATACTGCGTTCAAACTGACCAATACTGGCGGTGTTCAATCGGAAGTACGCCTGCAGCGGCAATTCGACCTTCACGCCCTTGGGAATGTAAACGAAAGATCCGCCAGACCAAACCGCGCTGTTCAATGCGGCAAACTTGTTATCACTCGGCGGAACGGCTTTGCTGAAATATTCACGAAAGATATCTTCATGCTGCCGTAAACCCTCCTCAATGCTGAGGAAGATCACACCCTGGCTGGCGAGCTGCTCCTGGATGCTGTGGTAGACCATCTCGGATTCATATTGAGCCCCAACCCCTGCCAGGAATTTTTGCTCCGCTTCCGGTATTCCCAGGCGATTGAAGGTGTTTTTGATATCTTCCGGAACCTCATCCCAGGTTCTTCCCTGAGAATCGGCAGGGCGTACATAGTAATACAAGTCATCCAAATCCAGATGGCTTAAGTCAGGCCCCCAGGCCGGCATGGGCATCTTCTCGAATTGTTCCAGCGCTTTCAGGCGAAAATCCAGCATCCATTGCGGTTCGCCCTTCATCCCGGAAATCTGCCTGACAACTTCCCGATTCAACCCTTTCTGAGATTTAAAGACATAATTCTCCGGATCCTTGAATCCGTATTTTTCGGTATTGATTTCTTTAAGAAAATCGACGGGTGCTTTGTCTGCCATTTGGTTACCTTGTTTTGGGCTATTTTCAGGCAGCCTCAACGGATTTGGTCCACTCGTATCCTTCTTCTTCCAATTTAAGAGCTAGTTCAGGTCCTCCGGATTGCAAAATCTTGCCGTCAACCATCACATGCACCACGTCGGGTTTTAGATAGTTCAACATTCGTTGATAGTGAGTGATCACCAGAATTCCCAAACGTTCGTTCTTCAGGCTGTTGATGCCTTCCGCGACAATGCGCAGCGCATCAATGTCCAGGCCCGAATCTGTTTCGTCCAGGATTGCCATGCCGGGCTCAAGCATCGCCATTTGCAATATCTCCACGCGTTTCTTTTCGCCGCCGGAAAACCCGTCGTTCAAGTAACGCCCTGCCATGCTGTGATCCATTTCAAGGAAATCCATCTTTTCTGTCAGCATGCGCCGAAACTCGGGGATGGAAATGCCTTTGTCTTCGGGATTTTTTGCTTTGCGATGCGCATTGATCGCCGTCCGCAGAAAATTGGCAACCGTGACACCCGGTATGGCCACCGGATACTGGAATGCCAGGAAAAGCCCTTGACATGATCTTTCCTCCGGAGCCATTCCAATTAGGCTTTGACCGTTCATCAATATTTCACCACTCTCGATCTGATAGCGGGGATGCCCCATTAATGTATAAGCCAGCGTTGATTTTCCGGTTCCATTAGGACCCATGATCGCGTGCACCTGCCCTTGTGGAACAGTTAAATTGATACCATTCAGGATTTGCTGGTCTTCTACTTTGACAAACAGATCTTTAATTTCCAGGCTTGCCATTGGATTATTTTTCTCCAATATTCTTAATTTCAGTCATAAATTTCATTATTTTTATTCGCCGCGTAGAGTATACCACAGCCGAACCTTATGGTCAATATTTATAATAATAATCATTAATATTGACATTCGGCCCGGCTGTGATATACTTGTGAAAAATATCATAAAAAACAAATAATAATATGAAAAGCACTCGCGAAAAAGTCCTTCAAACCTTGGCCAGCAATCCGCGCTCGACCATTATGGAAATCGCGGATTCGGTTGGGATCAACGCCATCTCTGTGCGTCACCATCTCACAAGCTTGCAAGCTTCCAGCCTCGTCTCGGCGGAGGAAGAGCGGCACGGAGTCGGGCGTCCGCGTCTGGTGTATTATCTCACTGAAAAAGGGATGGAGAAATTCCCCACGCGCTATTTTCGGCTTACAAACAATTTGCTGGGGCAGATCAAGGAATCTCTGCCAGAGGATGCGGTAAAAGGGATATTCAAAAAGATGGCCGATCGTATTTCCGAGGAATACAAACCGGTTTTAAAAACACTTTCCATTGAGGAAAAGCTGGATTTACTTAAAGACGTGATGGCGCAGGAAGGATATGAATTATCCTGGGAAAAATCCGCTGACGGCTATGCCATCAGTGAGGTGTCCTGCCCATTCTATCAAATTGGCAAAGAACACCCTGAAATTTGCCTGTTCGACAAGACGCTGGTTGCCAATATGCTGGCAATCCCGGAAACCAAAATCAAGCATATCCGCAAGGCTGAAAGTCATTGCGCCTTTGTAATTGCCGACAGCGACATTAAATGACCGAACCCGCCAAGAATATCCCTAATTGGGATGCCCAAACCGAGCATCCCGAATTGTGCGACCAGGTTCGCGAAGCCCTGCGTTCCGTCCGCGACCCCGAAATTGGCATGGACCTGATTCAGTTGGGCCTGGTGCGCAATGTCAGCCTGGGCAACGGCAAGCTTCTTATAGAAATGATCCTTACCACACCATACTGCCCTTATGCTCCCATGTTGATGGAATCCGCCCGCCGTCAGGCAGAGACCGCGACTAACTACCCCACTGAAGTCGTTTACGGCAAGGAAGTTTGGGATCAAAGCATGATGGAAGATGGCACAACCCTCAATTGGGGGCTATTCTGAGCTTCGCAATACAATCCCTTCCATCAGGTAGAGACTAGCGCCGCAATCAAGGCAGATATTCTCACCAAAGATTTAGCTCAGCTTCTCAGAAACTGGAGTCCCTCCTATGAAACTGGTCCAATGGTCTAATACCGATGCTTCCTTCAATTTGGCTGCTGAAGAATATATT
>CALGUJ010000281.1 GCA_937902055.1 uncultured Pelolinea sp. | reverse complement strand
CTGACTGGAATGCGGAAAAGCGGGCGGGAAAGCAGCGGATGGGCTGCCCGCGGAATAAATTTTATTTCAAGAAAAACAGCCGGGATGAAAAGCAGGAGCAGCAGCAGCCAGGCTGCTCCGGAAAGAACAGAAGAAAACGCTATGCCGCCAATGAATGACAGGCTGACCCAGAGCAGCGGCATGGATGGTCGATGGTTACTGCTATCATACCTGCTCCGCGTATACCCCGCGGTAACTTTCCGGGAGCAGTTCGGCAATACGCCGCATGAGTTCGTCCGTCCAATATTGCAGATCGGCCGAGCGTTCGCCTTGCTTGAATTCCGGGATCACGAATGCTTTACCGAAACGCACGGTGATCTCCGGACGGCGCAGCGTGAAAATCCTGCGGAACGAATTGCGGGTGCCGGTGATTCCCACCGGGACGATCGGCACCCTGGCTTTGGCGGCCAACATGACGGTGCCGGGTTTGCCTTCCTGAAGCTGGCCGGTTTTGCTGCGTGTGCCCTCGGGCGCGATGCCCACCGCCAGCCCTTCCGCCAGAGCTTTGGAGGCTTTGCGAATGGCGGTGAAATCGGCAATGTCGCGGTTGATCCAAATGCCTTGCGCGCTTTCAGTGAACCATTTCATGAAGATGTTCTTTTGATACTTGGTTGTCACCAGCGCGGTGGTGTCTGATCGGCGCGGGTTTACAAAAATAACCGGGGTATCCAGATAATGCACGTGGTTGATGGCGATGATCACGCCGCCCTTTTCCGGCAGATTTTCGAGATCGATGAATTCCGTGCGCGTCAGGGTTTTAATCAAAAAGCGCACCAGGTTTTGCAGTGTTTTCCGTTTCATTTTGTAAATTATAGTAGGTTTTGTTGCTTACGGCATTTGGTCTTGGGCGGCGTTTTCCACAACCGCGTTGGCCTGACGTCTGAGCCTGGCTGCCAGGCGCAGGGTGATCGTCCCAACCCCGAGAAAAACCGCTGCCATGAAAACAGTGGAAAGCACTCCGCCGGTTAATGATGCAGTTGGATGGACCGTGGTCAGCGGCGTGGTGTAATACCCGTTGATCATAGCCAGGGAATTCCATAAACCATGCAGGGCGGTGGCCGCCAGGAGGTGCAGGAGGGCGCTTCCCCATTTCTTCTCGCAGCGAGCCAGGGCTACGCCGTATCCAACCAGCCCGCTTAAACCGATGTGCAGCAAGCCGGTGGCCGCGCGCAGCAGCACTGCCGTGATCCAGTCCTGCGTGGTTATCTGGCTGACCAGGCTGGCGCTTTCCAACAACGCGAACGCGCCGCCGCTGATCAAGCCTAATTGGAAACCTTCCGCCGGGCGCAGCGTTTTACGGGGAATCAACCAGACCGACAAGGGTTTGAAAACTTCCTCCGTGAACGGCGCCACCAATCCGATCACCAGAAATAGCGCCGCTGCGATGGTCGGGTTCCTGGAAAGCTCCAGCAGTTGGTTTTCAAGCGCTTCCAACCCCGATTGGGATGAATCCAAAGCGATGGAGAGATCCGTGAGCTTGGTAAGGGCGCCGGGCTGCATTCCCAGCAAAATCATGACAACCACGGCTACCAGGACCAGCAGCAATGTTTCGATGACCATGATCACCATTGGTGCGGCAGTCAAACCCACGGCGAGCGTGCCCCACTCTTTCAGTGGGGACGGGCGCGCCAATCCGCGGCGCGAGAATTCAATCAACCACCAAATCGGGATTGCCACGCACAAGACTGTGAGCACGGACATAACAAACGGATTGCGGAAAAATGGATCCAGAAAATATCCGGCTGCCAGCAAAACCGCCCAGCCAATCAGAGTGGAATTGGTAAATTTCAGCAACGAGGGGAACCTGGTTGCTGAGGGTTTACCCCTGAGCCGGCGAATGGAAAAAACCATGCTGGGGATGATCAGCATGCCGATGAAGACTGCCAGCGTTCCAATGGCGGTCAGCATCGCAGCGCCGGCATCTTCCAAGCCGGACTGGCTGCCTGCCAGAAAAGCGCCGGCTGCGATGAGCCAGCTAAAGAAAATGCCCAGTGCGCTGAGCAGGAGCATCAAAACACTGGGCAATTGGTTGTTTTTAGACGGCATTATTCTTCGTTGATCGTAACCTTGAGCACTTTATCGACGACGTCGTTGAAAATGTTATCGCGGATCTCGAACTTGTCCAGCACGTCCAAACCTTCGGTCACCTTGCCGAAAATGGTGCGGTTGCCCTGGTCGGTCAATGCGATTTTGTTGATAAAGAACATTGAGCCATTGGTGCCGTAACCAGGCCAGACACTGTAAACCGCTAACATGCCGGGTTGGTCGAAAGCCAGTCCGCTGTTTTCGTCCAGGAAGGCGTAACCCGCGCCTCCGTAGCCGGTATCGGAAGGATCGCCGGATAACACGAAATCGCCCGAGGCGATGATGGGCAGGTTGTCATACCAACCTTGCTCGGCCAGGTATACAAAGCTGTTGACCGCGACCGGCGCTTTATCCGGGTACAGTTCGACCTGGATATCGCCCTGGGTGGTCTCGATGGTGGCGGTGTATTTCTTGCCGGCATCGACCACGCTGGGCGGGCACACGTCCAATTCGTTCTCCTTATTCTTGATCAAGCGCAGGTAGATCGAGAAGATTTCGATCCCGCGCTGGTTTTCCGGCCATTGGTAGCCGTTGACCATTAACGTGGGTGTGCCGGAGATGCCGATGGTCATGGCAGAATCCAGGCTGGCCTGGGCTTTAGCCACCACAGCGTCGCTTTTCATGTCCGCCAGCAACTGGTCGGCGTCGATGCCCAAAGCAGGCACCCGTTCCTTCAACCAATTCTCAAAATCGGCGGCGGCCAGGCTGCCCCAGAAGTCGGCTTCGGTTAATGAAGTGTCGGTGCTCAAGTCCTGTCTTTGGCGTTCAAAGATGAATTTTCTCAGTTCATTGAATTTGCCTTGAAGGCCCGCGGCAACCAAAGCTTGGGTAGCCGCCATGGCTTTATCATGAATACTGACCAGGGGGAACAGGCGTGTGACCACGCGCACATCGTCCGGGTAAAGGGCCTGGAATTGATCGAGGATCGGATCCATCTGTGCGCAATAGGGGCACTGCGGGTCGGTATAGACGATGAAAGTCAAAGCAGCGTCTTCGGGGCCGACCGCGTAATCCTCCGCCGTAATGGGCGGCAGGTTGGGGTAGGGTGAAGCCAGCGAATAACTCAAAACCGAGAAGGGAATGCAGGGATTGCCAGCGTCGGTGATGGGGGCCTGAGTGGCCTGGGCGGTGGGTTCGGTCGCCGCGCTTTCCGCGGTCGGTGCAACAGTCGCGGTGGGTTCGGCCTTATCGACCAGGACGCCGCAAGAGGCCATCAAGATTGATACAAGGAGAAAAACAGGAATCAGTTTCTTAGACATGGATAGTTCGCCTTTCTGGAATGTATTTAGGATAAATTAGATAAATATGATAATAATATCTCCCGAAGTTCGGATTGTACCACATCAGGCTGCCGGCTGGCATCCACAATTTTCCAGCGCTGCGGATCGGCTTGCGCCATTTCAAGGTACCCCTGCCTGACCCGTTGATGATATTGTAGCACGTAGGCGTCCATGCGGTTCCATTCACCCCCGCCTTTTTGGCGGCGCTCCAGACCCGTTTGCGGATCGACATCCAGCAGGAACGTGAGGTTCGGCCGCAAGCCGCCGGTGGCAAAATGGAGCAAGCTGCGGATCAGGTCCAGGTCAAATTGATGGCCGTAACCCTGGTAAGCCATGGTTGAATCGGCGTAGCGGTCCAGCAGCACGATGTCGCCCTGCTCAAGATGAGGTTTGAGCACTTCTTCCACCAACTGAGCCCTGGCTGCGCAAAACAGCAGGGTTTCCGTGCGCGGGTGCATATTTTTGTTTTGGTGGTCCATGAGGACCTGGCGAATTTGCTCGCCAATAAAGGTATCGCCGGGTTCGCGACCGCAAAATACCTTGTATCCTCTGGCGGTCAGGAATTCCTCCAGGAGATGAATCTGGAGTGTTTTTCCGCTGCCGTCCGGTCCTTCCAATGTTATGAACATAAGCTAATCCCTGAAAATGCGCACGTGGCGGTTGGGTTCTTTCCCGTAGGAATGGGAGACGAATTCAGCCTGGCGCGCGAGTTCGTGTTGAATACGGCGCACGCGCGCGGGCGCGGGGGGCAGGTCCACCCAGTGCTGCCCGTTACGCACGGCTTCGATGGCCTCCATGGTTTGGGCGCTGATATCTTCCAGGTTGATGCTTTTGCCGGGGGTTTCACTCAGGTTGTACAATTCCACAAAAGCTTGCTCGATCTGGTTGGTCGAATTGGAACGCAGCACGTAAATGGGAATTCCCTGTTCCTCCGCAATGCTGATCGGTTTTTGGTGTTTGCGGTAATAGGATTTTAAAGTGACCAACACTTCCGCCTGGCGCAAATCGCGCACCAGGTTGACCGGGACACCCAACCGCTTGGAAGCTTGCTCCATGCGATTGCGCGCCACCCCATACGGGTAGATTGCCACCCGCTTCAGCGGCTGGTTGTTGGCCAATTCGAATTTTTCGCCTGTTCCTTCGGTCAGCGTGGCAGCCGATTTTTGGCCGTACTGTTTTTCCAGTTCTCGCCCGTTCTTGAATCCGTTGGGAAACGAGCGCCGCAATCCCTGCGCGCTGGTTTGGCTGGCCGGCGGGCGGGCTTCCGGTTTTTGGATGTGGATTTGGTCGTGTTCGTCACGGTAACGTATCTCGGGCTCCAACGGATAGCCGCGCAGCAACGCGTCCACCGAGGCGGCCACGTCTTCGTACACTGCCAGCCGGTCGCGCTCCTGGATTTCCACCAATACATCAAAGGTAGGCGGCGCGCGCCGCTCAAGAACGGTCTTTTGCGTTCCGCGGCGGCGGGCTTCTTCATCCGAAAGTGTGACCGATTCGATGCCACCGATCAAGTCCGAGAGGGTCGGGTTGAGCAGCAGGTTTTCCAACGTGCGGCCGTGGGCGGTGGCCACCAATTGCACACCGCGCTCCGCGATGGTGCGCGCGGCGGCGGCTTCCAGTTCGCGCCCGATCTCGTCGATCACGATCACCTCGGGATTGTGGTTTTCCACCGCCTCGATCATCACCTCGTGCTGCAGGGAGGGCTGCGCCACCTGCATGCGGCGCGCCCGGCCGACAGCCGGATGCGGCACGTCGCCGTCGCCGCCGATCTCGTTGGAGGTATCCACGATCACCACGCGCGAATTCTCCGCCAGGATGCGGGCAGCCTCGCGCAGCATGGTGGTCTTGCCGATGCCGGGACGGCCCAGCAGAAGGATGCTCTTGCCGGACTCAACCAGGTCTTCCATGATATCGATGGTGCCGTAAACCGCGCGCCCCACCCTGCAGGTCAGGCCGACCACGGCCCCGTGTTTATTGCGTATAGCAGAAATACGATGCAAGGTGCGCTCGATACCGGCGCGGTTGTCCGCGTCGAACTCGCCGATGCGTTTCAGGACTTCGTCGATCTCAGTGCGGGAGACTTCCCGGTCGCTGATCTCCACTTCCCTGTCCACGTAACGTGCCATGGGCAGGCGTCCAAGATCCAGAATGATTTCCAATAAATCATCAGCGTTGTTGGCTTGTTTCACCTGATCTTCATACTTGGGTGGAAGAACTGCCAGTAAAGCCGGCAGGTCGTCTGTAATACGACGCTGTGTCATTTTAGAATGATTACCTCAATTATCATGCCCGGATAAACTGTTATTATAAATTATCCTATAGTTTGCTGGAATGAACATAAGGCGCAACCGGATCGGGATGGCTGTTTTCGGAAGAATGGTTCAGAACACCCAGGGGAACTTTTTCAACAATCGAGAAATATTTGACCATTTGCTCCCGACGGGCAGCGGCCGCTTCGGCGATGTTCTCCAGCGCACCCTCCAGCCCATCTTGGCCACCGCTCTGTGAAATGTAGCGAACCTGGATGACTTCGGGCAATTGCGCCGCCAGGGACAACAGGATCGATTGTTGGTCTTTCAGATCATTGGTCAATACCGGGTAGAGCACCGCTTTATTTCCGAAGACTTTGACATCCGCATAAGCAGCGATGGCGTGATCGATCCGCAGGATATAATCCGGCAGGATGCGTCCGTCAGCCGAAGCGATGGCGCGCAAAGCAGGCGTAAGTTGTTTATTGCGGAATTTGTTGTATTCGTGCACATCTTCTGCCGACGGCTTTTCCCAGGCTCCCAGCTTGTCCGCCGCAAATTTGCGGGGAAGAGGTTTCATACGCCAAAATCGCTCCCAGCCGTAAACACAGAATCCGGCCCTGCGCAGCAGCGGGAACAACTCACTATCCTTTTCCACGCCGGCCAGCAGGAACTTGGCGCCGTGCAGACCGGCTTCAAATGCCAGATTATCGATGATGCGCAGGCAGCCGGAATCACTGGATTGGTCGAGGACCAGCAGCCAATTGATCCGCGCGCGCTGGTGATTCTTTTCAACCTGACCATACGCGCAGGAACGCAGCGTGCCGGCGCGCAAGGATTGAGTGAACCAGTTGCCGCTGCCAACCAAAGCCTCCAGGCCGACACGCGCAAATAAATTGGCTGAACCATGCAGCAGCAATTGTTCAAGGTTCAGCCAGAGGATTTGATCGCGATGTTGAAAGAGGGTAGCCAGGTCGAGCGGGGAGACGGTCGAGATTTCTATGGAATCATCTCCAGGAAATAGCGGTGAAAACGGTCATCCGCCGTTAATTCAGGGTGGAAAGAGGTTGCCAGCCAGCGGTCTTCCTGCGCGGCCACGATGCGGCCATCCTGCAGGCTGGCCAAAACTTCAACGCCTTTACCGACTTCCTCAATTAGCGGCGCGCGGATGAAAATCGCGTGGAAGGGTGCATCCGACGGCGACACCTTCTTCAGGCAAGGGATCGGCAGGTCGATCTCGAAGCTGTCCACCTGCCGGCCGAAGGCATTGCGTTCGACCTTGATATCCATCAATCCCAGCAAAGGCTGTTGGCGGGAGGCGTCTTTTGAAAGAAAGATGCTGCCCGCGCAGGTACCCCATACGGCGTGCGAGCGGCAAAACGCTACCAGCGGTTCCATCATGTCAAAATCCACAGCCAGTTTGCCGATGGTGGTGGATTCGCCGCCGGGAATGATCAGACCCTGCAGATCATCCAAATCGGAAGGCAGGCGCACTTGCATTACTTCTGCGCCCAGGCCTTCCAGAATTTTTTGGTGTTCGATGAAAGCACCCTGCAGAGCTAAAACACCAACTTTCACGGATTACCAACCTCTGCCGGCAATCAATTCGTTATCGGGAATGCTGTTGACCTGGCGGCCGACCATGGGTTCGCCCAGGTTGCGGCTGACTTCGGCCAGAATTTTGGCGTCCTGGTAATGCGTGGTGGCTTTAACGATGGCGGCGGCGCGTTTGGCCGGATCGCCGGATTTGAAAATGCCGGAACCCACGAAAACGCCATCCACACCCAGCTGCATCATTAAAGCGGCGTCCGCCGGGGTGGCGATACCGCCGGCCGCGAAATTGACTACCGGAAGGCGGCCAAGCTGGCGTGTTTCCATGACCAATTCGAAAGGAGCGCCGATTTCTTTCGCGAAAGCCATAACTTCCTCTTCGGGGAGCGTGGTCAGATGGCGGATGTCGCCCATCACGCGGCGCGCATGGCGCACGGCTTCAACCACGTCGCCGGTGCCGGCTTCGCCTTTGGTGCGGATCATGGCAGCGCCTTCGCCCACGCGGCGCAGGGCTTCGCCCAGGTTGCGCGCGCCGCACACAAAGGGAATCTTGAAAGCGTGCTTGTTGATGTGGTGTTCCTCGTCAGCCGGTGTCAGCACCTCGGATTCGTCTACATAATCCACGCCCAGGGATTCCAGGATTTGCGCTTCCACGAAATGTCCGATGCGGGCTTTTGCCATCACGGGAATGGTCACTGCGTCCATGATCTTCATGATCAACTCGGGATCGCTCATGCGAGCCACGCCGCCTTGAGCGCGAATATCAGCCGGAACGCGTTCCAACGCCATTACAGCCGCCGCGCCGGCTTCTTCTGCGATGCGGGCGTGCTCCGGAGTGACGACATCCATGATCACGCCGCCTTTCAACATTTGCGCTAAGCCTTTTTTGACTGTAAAGGAGCCTGTTTCTGCTGTCATTCCTAAATACCTCCAAATCAATGCGATATGCAGGTCTATTCTACCACCAAGGAAAAAATCCGATTCAAGGCCCTCCCGCCGCATGTTTCACGTGAAACATATGCAAATGGGACATAATAAGGTTTCACGTGAAACCTTTTTCATGACAGTTCGTATGTGGATGCGTGTAAATAATTGAGGACAGAATATGGATCATGTGATTGTCTGCGAAGGCATTACCTTTTCTTATAATGGCTCGAAGGCCTTGGATCACCAGAGTTTTGCGGTGGATCAGGGCGAGGTGTTCGCATTGTTGGGCCCAAATGGCGCCGGCAAGACCACCACTATTCGCATTTTGAACGGTTTGCTGCGGCCGCAATCCGGCCAAAGCCGCGTGTTGGGCTGTGATCCGGTTTTACAGGGAGCGCTCATCCGCCGCCGAACCGGTGTTTTAACGGAAACACCGGCTTTGTACGAGCGATTGTCTGCCTGGCAGAACCTGCGTTTCTTCGGCTCGCTGGCGGGGATGCCGGTTAAAAAGATCGCGGAGCGCGGCGCATATTACCTGGATTTATTTGAACTACGCGATCGGGCTGACGACCGTGTGGAAACCTATAGCAAGGGCATGAAGCAGCGCCTGGCGCTGGCGCGCGCCTTGCTGCACGACCCCGAGTTGATGTTCCTGGACGAACCCACCTCGGGCATGGACCCGGCGGCGGCGCGCCAGGTGGAAGGGTTGATCTACCGGATCAGCAAACAGGAGAACCGTTCCGTGATCCTGTGCACCCACCGGCTTTACGAGGCTGAACAGGTTTGCGATCGCGTGGCGGTGATGAAAACCGGATCGGTGATCGCTTGCGGTTCGCTGGAGGAATTGCGCAGGCGCTACGCTTCCGAGATCCGCGTTAAGCTTGGCTTTGGAGAGCTGCCGCCGCAGGAATTGCTGTTGAAAATCCGGGCGCTGGAAGGTGTGCTTGAAGCGCGCGATGTTGCGGATGCTTGTTGGGAGCTGCGCCTGGCGGCGGAAAAAACGATCCCGGTGGTCATCGCGAACCTGGTTTCGGCGGGAATTCCGCTCTATTCGGCGGTTCCCCAACAGGCGACCCTGGAAGATATTTACCTGCGTTTGCAGGGTGTGGAAGCGGAGATGGATTTATGAATATGCGGAATATTTTTACGATAGCCAGGAAGGATTGGCTGGAAGTGCGCCAGAACAAGTATGCCTGGATGCCCATGCTGATCGTTCCGGCAATTTTTGTGATCGTCATCCCGTTGATCTTCACCCTCATTATTCCGGCCTTGTCGGTGAGCCCGCAGCAAGTGCTGACTTCGGACGCTGATTTTCAGGTTTTTATCGACCATATGCCGCTTCAATTGAGCCGGTATATCGACTTCCAAAATCCGATGGAGTCCATGCTGGTCATCATCCTGGGCATCATGTTCGCGCCCATGTTTTTAATCATGCCGTTGATGGCTTCAACCACCATCGCCTCCGAATCATTCGCCGGCGAACGCGAGCGCAAAACCATGGAAGCTTTGCTGTATACCCCCGCTTCCGACGCGGAATTATTCCTGGGCAAGGTGGCCGCTTCGGCCGTCCCTTCCATCGGCATAACCTGGCTGGGTTTTGCGATCTATACGTTAATTTTAAACCTGACGCCGTACGCCTATATCCAGCGGATTTGGTTCCCGCTGCCCACCTGGTGGCCGCTGATCTTCTGGATCACACCCGCACTGGTGATCATGGGCATCTCGCTGACCGTGCTGATCTCGTCCCGCGTGCAAAACTTCCTGGGAGCTTACCAAACCAGCGCGTCGGTGGTGCTGCTGGTGGTGGCGTTGTTCGCCGGGCAACTGAGCGGCGTGCTTTACCTGAGTGTGGGAATAGAAATGCTGCTTGGATTATTGTTCTGGGCGGCTGCGGCTTTGCTGACAGTGCTGGCAATCCGCACATTCAACCGCGAGGCGTTGTTAAAGGGGTAAACCGGTGCGGACGGGTTTGGTTGGTACGGATTGCAGGTAACCTACCGCTGTGCTGTGTTCCTCGTCCATTACCAGGCGCAGGCGGTGATTCTTGCGGAAATCGTCGATCTTGATCACACGCAAACGATCCTTGGCGATGTCGTCCGCCGCGACGAAATCTTCCAGGCAATTGGGCGAATGGTAGAAAAAAGCGGGCTGGAACACGCTCTGCGGGTCGTCCAGGATGATGGCCAGCGGATAAATTTGCGCTTCCAGTAAATCCTGGAAGAAATGCGTCCCCAGCGACGGTTCGGGGGAGGGGCCGATCTCCTTGCCCGACATTTCCACCAACGCGCGGGTGTTGAAGACGTCGCTGTATCCCACCGGAATACCCAGGTCGGTATTGGTGCTTCCCCAGCGGCCCGGGCCGACCAGGATGAAATTGCGGCCTTTCAAAGCGTCGTTGAGTTTACCGATGGTGCGGGCCAACTCGAAACGCTCATTCACTTTTAGTTTGAAGTATGCGTCGGGGGGAACGAAAGCCACATATTCAATGTCGTTCACCACGCCTTGCGGGATCATGAAGCGCGTCTGGAGGATGACGTCGTTTTCGGGCAGGTGGCCGGGGATGCTGACGTCCTTGGTTTCAGCCAGGCGGCTTTGCGGCCGGCATTGCAGGAAGGTAAACAACAGGTCCGGTTCGCCGTTCCCTTGTTCGTTGATCTGCAGGGTGAATTCCAGATCAACCGGGTACTGGTAGCAGCGCTCCAGGGTTTGCAGGATGTTGCGCATGGTTTCGGCAAAAGCGGTGCGGCGCAGCAAATCCTCAAAAGTGAGCACCAGCTTTTGCTTGTCGTTTTCCAGCAGGCGCGCGTGCAATGACGTGAAATAACCTTCTTCTTTGAGTTGGGCGATATAGCGCAAAGGCGGATAATCGGCGTTGAGCACGTCGTGGATGGGCAGCGTGTCCATCTTGTTGTCCTGCAGATCGATCAGGTCGACGTACTGCTGCGAGCAGCGTTCCATGGTGCGCTGGTCGGGCGTGGGCCGCAGCAGCGGGTGGCTGAGCGCGATCAGGCGCGGGTAATCGTTGCCCACGCGGTCCACCGCGCGTGTACCCAGCCCCCACACCAGGCGCACGAATCCGTCTTCGCGTTTAATCTGCGGCGCCCAGCGGTACAGGTTGCGGCTGAAAGCCACACCCGCCGCGTCCGGCAGGAAATAATCATGATAAGTTTTTCCCTCCACCGCCATGATCAGGATGGCCATGCGTTCATCGTAATCCTGCAATCCTTTGCTGCGCCGGTAAAGCAGCGCGTCGGGATTCAACGTGGAGGCGTAAACCCGCGCGATGGCGGTGCACAAGGCTTTCAGATTTTCCTTCGGCGTCCCCTGGTTCGATAGGAAAATGCTGTCGTATTTGCCGGCAAACGAGGTGCCGAAGTTGTCTTCCAGCAGGCTGGAGGAACGCACGATGATGGGGCGCTTGCCGATGGTGTCCAGGATGCCTTCCAATCTTTCCACGATGTCGCTGGGCAGATGGCCGGCTGTGAACTTTTTGACCAGTTGCGGGTAATCCGCGCGCATGTGGGCTTCGTCTTTGTATTTCTGATCGTTCCAGCGTTCCAGGTCGTTCATGGCAAAGAAGGAATACATTTCGTTGGAACCGATGAAATAATATTCGGGTTTGCGCAGGTGGCTTTGCAGATTTTCAGGCAGCTCTTCGCTCAGGATGCGGTACGCCAGCAGCATGCCGGCGGCTTTGCCACCCACCCGCCCTGCGCCGATCTTGCGGTTGCGGATCTCCGCCAGGTCCGGGATAGTGAACCAGCGCTTGGCAATATTGACGTAAGGAAGCTGATCGCTGATCATGGTGCGGATCAGCACCACACGCGATTCTTCCAAATGGTGTTCGTACTTTTCCCGTTCGTGGGGCGGCAGGCGCAGGATCGACCAGGCGTGTTCGAAGATCAATTCCTGGGGAGCCTGTTCGGGGTTGAAGGTCAGGTTAGGATCGCTGTGTTGAATGCCGCGTTCGTTCAGGATATCCGTGACGATGTTCTGGAATTGATCGAAGGATAGATGCTGGCTGAAGGTCAGATC
This sequence comes from uncultured Pelolinea sp., assembly GCA_937902055.1. Classification (GTDB taxonomy): domain Bacteria; phylum Chloroflexota; class Anaerolineae; order Anaerolineales; family Anaerolineaceae; genus Pelolinea. The sequence continues at coordinate 4,181 of CALGUJ010000281.1, read as the reverse complement.
GGTCAATTGGTCGCGCACATGCAGGATACGCTCTTCCCATACCTCGGTGGGTTCTTCACCCAGCGGATTGCGCAATCCCTCCAGCTCCTGCGAGCGGATGGCCTGTTTGCGTACCATTTCTTCGAATTCGTGTTTTTCAATGATGCCGCGTTTATACAGTTCGTGGCGCATGCCACTGCGGATGCGGCTGCTTAAAATGGGATATTGCCCCAATGCGAGCGTAATGCTCATCAAGCGATCAGCGGAATTCGAAAATGATTGCATGGTTAATTCGTACCGTTCTTTTCGGGTGAATTCATCCGGAACAACCCTGGATATTGAGAATCCACCGCAAGATCGATGCTAATAATATATACAGAAGTATATAATATTAGCCTAAATGCATGGGCATGATCACGTGCTTGTAACTTTCATCTCCCACCGGCGATAACATCCCCGGCGTGTTGTTGGCGTTGGTCTCCAGGATGGTGTTGGGTGTGCCGATCACCTCCAGCACCTCGCTCAGGTAGCGCACGTTGAAAGCGATCAACAGTTCCGGCCCTTCGATATTCGCATCCACAACCACCTCGCCGGATCCCATCTCCTCGGATTGGGTGGTGAATTCCACCGCTCCGGGTCCGCCTTCCTGGGGCTGGATCTTCAGGCGGATGACGTAGTTCCCTTCGCGGGCGATGATCTCCGCCTGGCGGCAGGCTTTCAGAAATTCAGTCGTTGAAATGATGGTGCGGGTTTTGAAGTTGCGCGGCAGGATGGCGCGGTAATCCGGAAAATTGCCTTCGATGAGCTGGGTAACCAGCTCGGCGTCTTTCATGTGGAAGATGGCCTGGCCGCGATCCTGCGGAACGACCATGGTCACCGTTTCATTGCCGTCGGTGGCGATGCGCGCCAGTTCACTCAGCGAACGGGCGGGGATGATCACTTTTACCGGACTGGCGATGGCGCTCGAAAGCTCGGCATTGCGCACGGCAATGCGGAAACCGTCGGTGGCGGCCAGCGACATCTGGTTATCGTTGATTTCCATCAAAACGCCCTGCAACACCGGGCGGGCTTCGTCCGCGGAAGCGGCAAACCCAACCTGGCGGATCATATCTTTGAAATCAGCCACGTTCAGTTCAACCCCTGATGCCAGGTCCGGAATGGGCATGGGCGGGAATTCCTGCGCGTCGATGCCTTTGATGTCGAAATTGGAGGTTCCGCAGCGGATGTTGAGCGATTGAGTGCGGGCAGTCAGCGCCAGGCTGACCTTATCGCCGGGCAGTGTGCTGATCAAATCGGCAAAAATGCGCGCGGGAATGGTGAGGCTGCCTTCTTCTTCGATCTGCGCGCCGATCCAACAGGTGATACCCAATTCCAGGTTGGTGGCTGACAACCGCAGCCGGCCTTCGTCGGTGGCGATCAGGATGTTGTTGAGAACCGGCAGCGTGCTGCGGGGGGATACTGCCCGCGAGACAACCCCCAGCCCGTGAGCCAATTGTGCTTGCGAAACGGTCAGCTTCATAGTTGGACCCTCCTCTAATCAGGTTTTCCAGAAAAAGTATACAATGATAAGCGGGTTTTTTCCATTGCCTTTATTTTAAGGCAAAAAGCGAAACCGGGTGCACCGGTTTCGCTTGATCGTCGTGAATGAAATGTAGGGATGCTATATCCAGCCGCGCAATTGCATGGCTTTCACCACGCGGCTGATGGCCACCATGTAAGCCGCGTCGCGCATGTAAACTTTCTCTTTTTCGTACATTTCGTACACGCTGTGGAAAGCGGTGGTGATCTTGTCATCCAGGCGTTCCAGTACTTCGCGATTGGTCCAATAATAATTCATGTCGTTCTGCACACTCTCAAAGTACGAAACGGTCACGCCGCCGGCGTTGCACAGAAAATCGGGGATCATGAAAACCCCGCGTTTCTTGAGCTGTTCGTCCGCTTCCAGCGTGGTCGGCCCGTTGGCGCCCTCGGCGATAATCCTGACCTTGCTGGAGATCAGGTCCACCGTCTCGGCGTTGATCTGGCCTTCCAGCGCGGCGGGGATGAGCACATCCACGTCTTTGGAGAGCCATGCATTGGCGTCTTCGATCTGGTAACCCTGCGCTTTGGCTTTTTCTTTATCAATCGAACCGTACTGGTCGGTGATGCTCTTGAGGAAGTGCGGATCAATGCCCTTGGAGTGGCTGACGGTGTAGCTGGCGCGGTCGTCACGATCCCAATAAGAAACCGCCATCACCTTGCCCTTGAGCAATTCAATGAAACCGATCGCCGCGTACTGGGCCACGTTGCCAAAACCCTGAATGGAAGCGCTGCACTTGGACGGATCGATTTTCAGGCGCTGCATGGCTTCGCGCAAGTTGTAGATCACGCCGTAGCCGGTGGCTTCGGTGCGGCCCAGCGATCCGCCGCCGCCGACCGGTTTGCCGGTGATCACGCCCGGGGTATATTCGCCGGCCAGTTTGGAATATTCATCCATCATCCAGCCCATCATCTGGGGCGTGGTGCCCACGTCCGGGGCGGGCACGTCCTGGCGCGGGCCGATGTTGCGCCACACTTGCTGGATGTAACCGCGGCACAGCCGCTCTTTTTCACTGTTGGTCAGCGTAGCGGGATCGACGATCACGCCGCCTTTGCCGCCGCCCAGCGGGATGTTGGCGACCGCGCATTTCCAGGTCATCCAGGTAGCCAGCGCGCGCACCGTGTCGATGGTCTCGGATGGGTGAAAACGGATACCGCCTTTGCACGGACCGATAGCGTCGTTGTGCTGAACGCGGAAGCCGTTGAAAACGCGGATGAGCCCGTTATCCATGCGAACCGGGATGCGGAAGTGGAATTCCCGCAGCGGCCAGCGCAGATATTCGCGCACCTGCTGGTCAAGATTGAGCTGGTTGGCAACCTGGTCAAACTGCTGCTGCGCCATCTGAAAAGCATTGGTCGTGGCATTCATCTCTTTTTCTCCTCAAACAAAAAACCTGCATGACAGTTCTAAATTTATTCGCAGTGAAGAATTTACTGTCAATCGGTATACCTGCTTATAGTTTAAGATGTATGAAATCATCGTCAAGATGATAAATGTACTCTACTATTCAATCAATAGCCATAATTTATCAATAATAATGGTATATATCACGCAATTATGATAAATAATCGGATTATTGTGGGAAATTTAGGCGAAAAAAAACCGGAATTCAGTTAAAATCCCGGTTTGGAACGTTTTTTTGGCGTTTCAACGCTTATTTCATGGCTTCCAGCTGGCGCTGCAGCTCGGCTTTCACCACTTGCGGATTGGCTTTGCCCTGGGCTTCGCGCATCACCTGACCGAACAGCCAATTGGCCAGAGTTTCCTTGCCTGCCAGATAGGATTGTACTTCTTTTGGGTTCGCCTGCAGCACGCCGCTCACCAGGTTGGTGATCAGGCTGCTGTCGGAAATTTGATGCAGACCTTTGGCTTCAATGATCGCCGCGGGGGATTTTCCGCCTTCCAGCATTTCCACCAACACTTCCTTGCCGGTGCTCTGATTGATGACGCCTTTATCGACCGCTTCCACCAATTGCACAAAAAGCCTGGGGTCGACAGTGACGATTGCTTTTCCGTTGAAATTCAGCCAAGCGAACAAATCGGTCAGCATCCAGTTGACAATGGTCTTGGGGCTGAGCGCAGGCGCGGCGGCCAGGCAGGCCTCGAAGAATTGTACATTTTCCTTTTCTTCCACCAGGCGCTCGATATCCTCGCCGTTTAAGCCCATTTCAGCGGCGTAACGCGCGCGTTTGGCATCCGGCATTTCCGGCATGGAAGCCTTGACTGCTTGCAGCCAGGTATTATCGACCACCAGGGGCGGCAGGTCGGGTTCGGGGAAATAGCGGTAATCGTTGGCGTCTTCCTTGCTGCGCTGCACGATGGTTTTATTGTTGGCTTCGCTCCAGCCCAGGGTTTGCTGGCTGACCTTTCCGCCTTTGGAGAGCGTTTCTTCCTGTATCTTCATTTGGTACAGAATGGCCAGCTCCATGGCGCGGAAGCTGTTGAGGTTTTTCACCTCCACGCGCGTACCCAGTTCTTCACAATCGGCCGGGCGCATGGACAGGTTGGCTTCGAAGCGCATGCTGCCTTTTTCCATGTCGCCGCTGCTGACGCCCAGCCAGCGCAGCAGCAAACGCAGCTCGTGGCTGTAGGCCAGCACTTCTTCCACGGTGTGCATATCCGG
>CALGUJ010000280.1 GCA_937902055.1 uncultured Pelolinea sp. | reverse complement strand
GACCCATGGAATTGCTGCAGCTATCGATGATGTGCACCGGGATTTTCACCAGTTTAGCGGCTTCCTGCGCGGCGGCCATGGTGCCGCTCATGGCAGCCGCCACCACGATGGTCAGGATCTGCTTGGCGCCTTTCTTGATTGCCTCCAGATATGCTTGCAGAAACGCGGCCGGTGCGGGATGAGAGGTAGTGGGGTGGATTCTTTCCCTGGGCAGTTGTTGGTAAAATTGCGCGGCGGTCATCTCGACGCCGTCGATGTATTGTTTCTCGCCAAAGATAATGATCGACGGCACTACGGTGATATCGTATTGGTCGCGCCATTCTGGGGGGATATCACACGTGCTGTCGGTTACCAGCGCAATTTCTTTACCCATATCTGCCATCCTTTAAATGCCGGTACTTCAATTGAACGATTAATAATTATTCCGGCTCCGAATTTTTTTATTGTACGACCATTGCTTCGCTGCGGCTGAAATTTCCGGCTTTGAAGAGTGAAATTAATAAATAATTTACACGCGTCTCGATAAATTGGAGAACAGCCATCCGTTTTGATAAAATATCAAGATCGGTTTGCTCGCAATCGGCTCTCAAAGAACCGCGAAGCGGGTATAATCAGCCAATTAACTTTGAACCTCAAAAAAAGAAAGCAGTGTTGAAAATGGATACCACAAGCAATGCAAAGAAGCAATACGCTTCCGTTCCCCCTATGACCATTGATCCAAAAAAACAGTACACGGCTGTTGTGAGAATGGAAAAGGGCGAGGAATTTCTGATCAATTTATATGCCGATAAAGCCCCCATCACGGTCAATAGTTTTGTTTTCCTGGCGCGCGAAGGATATTTTGACGGTGTGACCTTTCACCGCGTCCTGGAAGGTTTCATGGCGCAGGGCGGCGATCCCACCGGCACCGGACGCGGCGGCCCGGGCTACCAGTTCGCGAACGAGGATTCGGATCTGGAGTTCGACCGCGCCGGGATTGTGGCCATGGCTAACGCCGGGCGCGATACCAACGGCAGCCAGTTCTTTATCACTTTCGCGCCCACCCCGCACCTGAACGGCGGTTATACCATCTTCGGACAGGTTGTAAAAGGCATGCCGGTGGTCAACAACATCAAACGCCGTGACCCCAGCCGCAACCCGGATTTCCCCGGTGACGCGATCAAGTCCATCCTCATCGAGGAATCGGAGATCAGTGCAGCCTGATCGATCTGCCTGAATGCAAAGCTCGATGGTTTCACCATCGGGCTTTTTCTTATAGAACTTAAAGATTTAACCGCCTTTTGAGTGAGTATAAATAAAGAAATAATTGCGGCAAAGCAGGAGGTATTTTAGATGGAATATCGTTATTTGGGACGCTCCGGAATTCGGGTCAGCGCCCTGTCGTTGGGATCCTGGGTTACATTCCACAACCAGGTGAATGTCGCGGATGCGGTCAATATGATGGCGGCTGCCTACGACGCGGGCGTCAATTTTTTCGATAACGCCGAGGCGTATGCCAAAGGCAAATCCGAAGAGATCATGGGCGCAGCGCTCAAGAAATTGGGATGGCGGCGCTCCAGCTACCTGATCTCGACCAAGTTTTTCTGGGGCGTCAACGAAGGCGTTAACGAGAAGGATACACTCAATCGGAAATACCTTCTGGAAGCCATCGATGGCTCGTTAAAACGATTCGGTTTTGACCACGTCGATCTGGTTTACTGCCACCGCCCGGATCCCAATACCCCCATTGAGGAAACGGTTTGGGCGATGCACAACATGATCGAATCCGGCAAAGCTTTTTACTGGGGCACCTCCGAATGGCCGGCGGCCGACATCCTGGCGGCTATCGAAATTGCCGAACGCCATCACCTGCACAAACCGCTCATGGAGCAGCCGCAGTACAACCTGCTTCACCGCGAACGGTTCGAGGTGGAATACGCGCGCCTCTTCAAGGACTATGGCTACGGCAGCACCACCTGGAGTCCGCTGGCCTCCGGTCTGCTGACCGGTAAATACAACCAGGGCATCCCCGGCGGAACGCGCGCCACGCTGCCCGGTTATGAGTGGCTGAAGGACAGGGTGGCGGATAAGGCGAAGATGGAAAAAGTGGCTCGTTTGCAGAAGGTGGCGGATGAGTTGGGCGTGCCGCTGGCGCAGATGGCGATTGCCTGGATTCTGAAAAATCCCAACGTCAGCACGGTCATCACCGGTGCCAGCAAACTGGAGCAGGTCAAAGAGAACATGAAAGCCATGGATGTCGTTGCGCAGATGACGCCGGATGTGATGGAATCAATCCGGGTTGTGTTGGAAGACTAAATGGGATATGGCTGATATAAAAAAAGTGCTTTAGAAAACCAAAGCACTTTTACTGTTTAAAGAGCCGGTTTCAGAATGGCTTCTAACTCGTCGATCTGTGAGGGTGCAAAAGTCACGCTTCCCGCTTTCGCGTTGGATTCCAGTTGAGCGACCGAAGACGCCCCGGGAATGACCGGTCCCATTCCCGGCAGGCTGAGCGTGAAGGCCAGTACAAGCTGGCTGAGGCTCAAATCCCATTTGCGCGCCAATTCCGCCAGCGCGTGCAGCTTGGCATGGTTGGCCGGCGTGGCCAGGTCGGTCAACATTCCCTGGTCGTAGATGCGGTCGCCTTTGGAAACTGCGCTCAAATCGAGGTAGCGGTCGGTCAAAAAGCCTTCCGCCAGGGGACTATATGCGATGAAAGACGCTCCCATCTCCTGCGTCAGTTTGCGCACAGCCGGATAATCCGGATGTTCTCCGCGCAGCACGTCGAACTGGTTTTGTACGGCGATGATCCGGCAGCGGGAGCCGAAAATGGGTTCTTGCTCGCGGTATTGCTGCAGTTGTTCCGTGGTGAAATTGGAAACGGCCAGATAACGCACCAGGTCCGCCCGCACCAGGTCTTCCACCGCGCTGAGGCTCTCCTTAATGGGAGTATAGGCATCGTAGTGATGAAAATACAACAGATCGATGGTATCGATCTGCATTCTCTCGAGTGATGCATAGACCGATTCTTTGATGTTGCCGCGTGTCAGGCGGCAGTGATTGGGCGTCAGTCCGTCCATACCGCCGTACAGCTTGGTGGCGATCACGATGTTGCGCCGCTGGTCGGGGTTGGCTTTAAACCACGCGCCGATCACCCGCTCCGAGTTCCCGGAGGCGTTATTGTAACGCGGGGCGGTATCCCAAAACGTCACGCCCAATTCCAGCGCGCGGTCGAAGATTTTCAAACCGGTTTCCTGATCAACCCGCGCTTCATCCCCGCTTTCCGGCCGGCCGAATTTCCAGGTTCCCAGACCAACCCTGGATGCCCACAAACCGGATTTTCCCATTTGCAAATAGGGCATGCCATTGAATTGAAAAATATCGAGAGGCGCTTTATAGTATTCGGGTCGTGGAATATCAAAGTTCATTGAAGCTCCAGATAATTTAATGATCGATGATCTTTTTAGGATATCATCTTTTTATATTCAAATATAATTCTAAATGATTTGTAGAGGAAGATATGAAACCAGCTCTGCTTGTGATCGACATCCAAAAAGAATTCTTTAATGATGATGAGGAGACCATTCAATCACTGAAGAGCGCTGTAGAAACCATCAATGCTGCCATTGAGCTTTTCAGGGAAATGGATCTGCCGGTGATCAGCATCCAGCATATCGATGAAGAAGAAGGATTAACCCCCGGCAAGGTCGGTTTCGACCTGCCGGATGATTTGGCCATTCTCCCGGGCGATTTGCACATTCATAAAAAATACAGCAATGCTTTTAATAAAACCAACCTGGCGGAAAACCTGCGAAAACTGGGGGCCGATCCGATCATTATGGCTGGTTATTGTGCCGAATATTGCGTGCTTTCGACGTATCGCGGCGCGATGGACCTGGATTTCCACCCCATCCTGCTGCGGGATGCGCTGGCCGGCGGCAGTGAGGAAAACATCCGTTTTGTGGAACGCATCAGTGAAGTGATTTCTTTGGGCGCACTGAAGAGCTTTATCGATTTGACCTGAAGCATTTATAATTGTGCAGGGTTAACGTCATTATGCGTGTTCATTGTTTTAAATGACCCTGTCCAATCTGATTGAATTCTTTATAATTGGCTGGCCGCCCTTTTTTTACAAGAAACGAAAGCATGATAAAACCTGTTTTCCATCGACTTGCTTATGCCGTCGGCGCAATAATCTCCTTTGCGTTGTTCTATTTCCTGCTTACCGGGTTGATCAAACCCGCCGGGCAGGTATTGACTGAAGGCTGGGTATTGACAGAAAACGGCCGCCAATCTGCGATTGAAATACCCTTCCGCCAAACCGTTAACGAAGTATCGACATTTAAATTCTCCCGAAAGATCCAATATGGACCCGGCGAGGGATTGGTGCTGGCGCGTTTGGATGGTCAGGCGCTTGAAGTTCGTTTGAATGGAGATGTTATTTTCTCCATCGGCGATCCCGCTCAACCCACAGCGAATATCTGGAACCAGACTTTCCTGGTCGAGCTTCCGAGTGATGCTGCGAATGTGATGGAGGGGAATCTGGATATTTTGCTGTCCAGCGCATCCTACCCCATCGATATTTCCAATCCTCCTTACATCATCGACATGAAATCTGCCCGGCGCAGAGTTGCGTTGGCCAATCTGGTCTATAACGATTTTCTTCTGATCGCAATCGGCGCTTCATTATTAATCGGTTTCATCCTCATCTTTCTATCCATTATGCAGAAAAGACGCTGGAGCGTGGAAATGTGGATGGGATGGGCGGCCATCTTGGCCGCGATCGAAAGTTACGATTTCGCATACAGCATCTCCCTCGGAAATTTGGCTTTTTATTTTGCATTTAAAAAACTTCTGATCAGTGCCGGGTATTTGGCCAGTTTCGCTTTCCTGGCAGGGATGGAAAAATACTGCCGTCAAAAACTTGCCATCAGCAAATCTATTGCCCTGCCAACAGTGATCTCTGTTTTACTGATCATCTTTCTGAAAGACATGACCAGGTTCAATGACCTCATCGCAGCCCTCAATATCATCCTGCTCTTGAACGTGCTCATTTCTATTTATTACCTTGTGAATAAATCCAGGGTTAGAAATTGGATGATTTTTCTGGCAGTCTGGTTGTCTCTTAGCATTTTGCAGGTGCTGGCAAATTTGTTTTTTGGTGTTACCGGCCCATACGTGATGCAGACGATCGTTTTATTGAGTACGGCAATTTTTGGCATCAATCTTTTGCTGGATTTCAATCGGATTTATGCTGAAAAACAGGACCTTGAAAAAAGGATCGTCATGGATACGCTGACTACCGCGTATAACCGCAACATTTTGGGAAAAACCGCCTCGGAGCAGTATGACGTCCTGATCCTGATGGACCTGGATAATTTCAAAGCCTATAACGACAAGCATGGGCATCAACAAGGCGACCTGATCCTGATAAAATTCACGGAAATTATCAAGAACAACCTGCGTCACGAGGATTTAGTGGTGCGTTACGGGGGCGATGAATTCCTGGTGCTCCTCAGCGGTATCAATATTCCCGATGCCGAACAGGTCGCTCTGCGGATTAGGCGCGATCTTGAAGAGGCTACGCGCTCCGACAATCTCAGCGTTTCTTACGGGATCGAAAAACTGGAGCACTCGCTGGACTCCGATCTGGATAAAGCCGACCGTTTGATGTATGCCATGAAGCAAGCCAAGCAGATTCAGCTAAAAAACAATTCTAAAAAGACAGGATAAATCATGAAAAGCATTCAATACTCCATATCCCCCGAAGTCTTCGAAAAATTCCCGGCTTATGTGCGCGGAGTTGTCCTGGCGGTAGGCGTAAAAAACGGTGAGTCGTCTCCCGAGCTGGTGCAATTGATGCGCAGCGAAGAAAAGTCGCTGCAGCAGCGTCTGAATGTCGACGATATCGTCAACGAACCCAGGATCAACTCCTGGCGCGAAGCTTTCCGTTCACTGGGGATCAAACCCAGCGAGTACCGCTCTTCCATCGAAGCCATGTCGCGGCGCGTCCTGCGCGGCAACGAACTGCCGGCCATCAACGCGCTGGTGGATATCGGCAATATCATTTCCCTGCGGCACCTGATCCCCACCGGCGGTCACGCGCTGGACAACGTTTCCGGCGATATCGCGCTGCGCCCGGCCAAAGGCAGTGAGGATTTCGTGCCCTTCGGCATGCAAGATCATGAACATCCGGACCCTGACGAATTTGTATTCGTCGAAGGCGATACGGTGCTCACCCGCCGTTGGAGCTGGCGTCAGGCCAATCACTCCATGACTTTACCCGAAACAAAGGTCATTGAGTTCAATGTGGATGGGCTGCCGCCTGTCGCGCTTGCAGAGGTTGAACAAGTCAGCAGTGAGTTGATGGAGCTGATTAGAAAGTTCTGCGGAGGCGAACTTTCCTGCCAATACCTGACAAAAGATAACCCGACGATTACTTTAAAAATCCCTTGAACATTGCCGGAATAAACGGGGAGGGCGGCAAATTTTTGGGTCTCGTCAAACTAAGATCTTTTTAAGCGAGGGTCAATTAATTGTTTACCGGCCTTTTGAAAATTGCATTCAAGATTCGATAAACCGTCATAAAGGTTACGCTGCTGCCGCTAACCCAGTAAATGATTTGCATGGCTGCAAGGCTGCTATCGGTCCCAGCGGTAAAACCATGTAGCAGGGACAGCCAGAACAAACCGAAACTGAAGTAATGAATCCAGCGCCAATTTTGGCGGCCGATGAACTTGCGAACATAAAAACTGCCAATCAACAACAGCCAGATATATAATCCGATTTGTCCCAATCCCACCGAAAGGGGACGATAATCAAAAAATGTGAAGGGGATCAAGATTTGCCATACACTTACCCGCATGTATTGATCGAATAGCAACACAAAAAAATGCAATGTGATTAAAAACAAGCCAAAGTTGCTGGCAAATTGATGCAGTTCATGAACCAGTTGAAAATTCTGGCCGCGTGAAATCATGCGGTTGGTCATCAATAATCCAAGCAGTGAAGAAGCCCAAAGGAAAATATAAGAGATAATACCGCTTGCCCTGGAGAGATACCAGAATGCATTTGAATCGATAGCGGCAACGTAATTGCGAAAAACCGGCATCAATTGTTGCACCAGAATTGAACCCAACCAGGAACTTAGCAGAGCTCCTGCAAGGATCACCCCCAATTTGAACAAAAAGGGCAAAGTGCTGTTCGATTGCCGGTTATTGAGCGAACTCTCTTTCATTTTGATTCACCGTATATTTCTTAAAATTTTTTGTTTGGGCAATTTTGCCATCTTCCAGAATCAGTAAACCCGCCAAATCAGGGCGGACTTCCAACCATTGAATACCCTTCTGCGAACCCAGCAGTAGAGCTGTTTTGGCTGCCATTTCAGCCGTCATCACGTTCCGTGCGATCACTGTTGCACTGATCACGTCGCTGACGACCGAGATACCACTGCGCGGATCGATCAGGTGATTGCGCGTAAAACCATCATGCTGCCAGCGCCGGTAATCCGTTCCCGAAGTGGCAATTCCGCCTCGAGTCAACCTGACGTTCTCAATTTGCCTGTCGCTGTGAAAAGGGTCCACAACCCCAATTTCCCAATTCTGTTTTTGGGTGTTTGCTTGATTGAGGGCGATATCGCCGCCGGCATTGACCAGCACTGGCGCGATGCTTGCCAACCGTTTGGCTGCCTGATGAGCCGCCCACCCTTTGGCGCTGCCGCCGAAATCCAGCCTGATTCCATCAGGCAGGTGCACGCTCCGGTCATTGATATCCAAACCGATATTGGCAACATCCGGGATAATCCCGTGAAAATCCTGGTAATTGAAAACACCATTCAACAATTCAAAGCTGCGGTTATATCCGGCAGATTCCAACGCATCCAAAATTGCCGGTGTGACCAGTCCGCCGCTTTCATCGAACGCTTTCAGCGAAACCAGCAGAACGCTCCATAATGTACTGCTGACCCTGACCGGCTTGTCCTGGCTGTCATTTAAACTGGAGAGTTCACTGTCAGGCCGGAAACGGCTGAGGCTTTGCTCCCAACCCTCAAACCATGCTGGCACTTGTTCCAGTGCTTGCTGTGCTTCTGGAGCTTCGGTGGCATACAGAACTTCAATTTGGCTGCCCATGGCGCGAAAAGTGAGTTTTAACATTAGCGTGAGGAAGAAGTCTTGGAAGAAGATCCACCGCCGGAACTGCCTGAACTGCTGACAACTACTTTCTCGATGACTGGTGTCGCAGTGGCTTGCGGCGTAGATTGGGTTACAGTATGCAAATTCTGTCCGGAAGCAGCCTGATTCTCCAGGACGGAGGGTACCAGCGTCGGCAACGCTGATTCCGGTGTTGGGGTTGCCGCTTCTGGCATTTCCCGGCTATTTTTACTGAAAAAATTCCAGATGCCGAACAAGGAAGTCAAAGAAATCGAGGCCAGGACGAATTTGATAAGGGTAAAAATATTTTTGTTTTGTTGGGTTGAATTGGTTGTCATTTTTCTCCGAAAGAAATCAATCATCTTCCGATTCATGTTCATCTTCTTCGTGGTCATCGTCGTCTCTTTCCGAATTGGATGAACCGGAAGAAGATTGCTGCGGGGCGTATTGAACGATTTGTACTTTATTAATGCTCCCGTACGCATCGATATAGAGAATGTAATTATTGATTGAGACTTTATAAAACTCCCCGCCATCAAGCTGGATGGTTTGCACACTTGCTCGCGATAAATCGTCGATATTTAGATATTGTCCGGCAATTTGAATAGCCTGTTCCGGGCTGATTTTCACAGGAATATCGCTGTAAGCAATCTCTCCATTGAACGCATCAACATAAACTGTTCCACTGGTGAATCTGACTTCGAAAACAGTTCTATCTTGATATTGCGCGAGTTCCGGAATATTCAATAAATAATCTTCCGCGGCAACCTCTTGGCGGGCAAGCTCAACGGCCTCTTTGGCTGAAATAGTTTTCTGCCCGGAAATAAGATCCTTGCCTTCTTGCAGCGCAACAACTTTTTCATTCAAGGATTGGATTTCCTGGTTTGCCTTGGCGATTAAATCTTGATATGCGGCTTCACGAGTTGATGCCTGCGACAACAAAGCGGAATTTGCGGCATTATTTCTCGTCTGACTGGAATAATTGATGATTGCCGCCAATCCACCCAAGAGTATTAATGTTAAAATAACTGATCCTGCCACGATATATTTATTTCCCATTTCTCCATTACTCCTACTAATAAGACCTAATATATCCGATAAAGATTGAGATTTCCTGTATAAACTACATCAATAATCCAATGAAATTCCAATCTTTTGTAAATAGAATTATCTTGTATGATCTTTGTATACTGGATTAACGAAAGAGATGGGTGAAAATCACCGGTAACGAGTTATGCGCGTACTGATTATCGAAGATGATAAGAAACTGGCAAATCTGATTGCGGGTGTTTTAAAAGATGAACACATCAATAACGATGTTTGCTATGATGGCGATTCAGGCCTCGAAATGGCGCTGAATGGCGTTTATGATGTTGCGCTCATCGATTGGATGCTGCCCGGTAGAGACGGTCCGGCTATTTGCCGGTATCTAAAATCAGCCCATGTACAGACACGCTTGATGATTCTGACAGCCCGCGGACAAATTGAGGATCGGGTATCTGGCTTGGATAGCGGAGCCGATGATTACATGGTCAAGCCATTTTCATTTGACGAACTGTTGGCCCGCATCCGCGCATTGAGCAGACGCAATACGGTTGCGTCGACTGACGCCTGGGAAATACGACTTGGACGGATTGTGATGGATTTAAAACTCCATAGTTTGCGACGGAATGAAAAATCGATCGATTTATCTAAAACCGAATGGGATTTGCTGGAATATTTATTGCGGCATCCTGGTCAGGTCATGAGCCGTCAAAATATTCTCGATTATATCTGGTCTTATGATAGCCAGGTAAAACCGGAATTGGTGGACGTATATATCTCTTATATAAGAAAAAAACTCAATATCCCGGGATTGCCTGATCCCATTCAAACCGTAAGAGGCGTGGGTTACCGCTTGGACGAAAACGATGCTTAAGAATTTGCGCGTACGACTCACAGGTCTTTATGCCTCTGTAGCGATGTTATTGGTGATTTTACTGGGGGCAGGCACTTACTTGATATTAAGCTTGTACTTTCAAAATGCCAATGACTTGGCATTAAAGACAAAATTGATATCGGTGCTGGAAGATTTGGATGTGCCACTTTCAATTGAGCTGGTAGGCGAAAAGGAAAGCGACCAAGTTCAAGAATTTGACGAAATTGAAGATGATGATCATGAGGAAAATGAAACTCATCACGCGCAGGAAATATATGCAGGCGAGCTTTCCACGATATTTGTACTTCCCCTGAATTTAAAGGGAGAGCTGCTTTTCAACCCCAATCCTTTTGTTCCCCCCATGGAGCCGGATCAGGCGGCAATTACATCTTCCATCAAAGAGGGAATTGACTTTCGAACAGTTATTCTTTCCGATGGAACACCTGTGAGGTTGTTGACCTACATGATGCCGGAACAGGCGGGTATTGAATTGATTCAGCTTGGAAAATCAATTGCCGATCAACGCACTATCCTGAATAGATTTCTCTATTTCTTGTTGGGAATTGGCTGGGTGTCGGTGATCCTTTTGGGTTTTGGCAGTTGGTGGATAGCCGGGCGCTCCCTTACATCTCACCAGAAAGCTTGGGATAACCAGCAAACTTTTATAGCCAATGCCAGCCATGAATTGCGGACTCCGCTCACACTGATCCGCGCCAGTGCGGACGCAGCCAAACGCCAGAAGAATCTGAATATTAAAACAAGGGGATTCCTCGATGACGTGATACTTGAGACGGATCACATGGCCAAATTGGTGGAGGATCTGCTCTTGTTAACCAGATTGGATAGTCGAAAACTGGTTTTTTATTTCTCGAAGATCTCAATGTCAGAAATGCTTGAAAATATCCATCGTCAATTTAATCGGATCGCCGAAGTTGATTCAATTGACTTTGCCGTGAAAGCAAAAAATATCGATTTTTACAGCGATCCGGTGCGTCTACGACAGATTCTGATCATTTTGTTGGATAATGCCTTTACCCATACCCCGCCAGGGGGAAAAATTCAATTATCGGTAGCTCAGGATCAACGCAATATACTGTTCACCGTTCAGGACACGGGAGTTGGAATTCCGCCGGAGCATCTTCCTCATGTCTTCGATCGTTTTTATCAAGTAAAAAGCGATCGTGGGGGAGAAGACCATGGCAGTGGTTTGGGGCTTTCCATTGCTAAATCATTGACCGAAGCCTTGAACGGCAGGATCGAATTAATCAGCCAGCCGGGGAAAGGCACTAGAGTTATCGTCTCCTTGCCTTTCACAGACAAAAAAGCAATAATTCGATAAAACACTTTTAATCCCGAATATCGTATTAAACGCTAGTGAGGTAATTAAAATGAACCAGGAAAAAATACATACTGAAGAATTTCAAGTCAATGGGGAAGAATTGCTGGAGAAGATCAAAGAATTGGTGCATGCCGGCAATATCCGCCGCATCCTCATCCGCAACCAGGAAGGGCGCACGCTGATCGATATCCCGCTCACCTTCGGTGTGGTGGGCGCGCTGCTTGCGCCGCAATTGGCGGCCATTGGCGCGATCGCCGCTTTATTGGGCAGCGGCTCGATCGTGGTCGAGAAAGTCGAAGATTAATAAGCAAGGTTTTCGTAGCGCCGAAGGGACAGCAATGGTAAGATTCAATCATTGAATTCCTGTCGGAAATAGATGAAAAATGGAAACTGCACTTCAGCGCCTTGAAAATAACCTGTCCAATGTAGAAAAGGATTTTTTTGATAGTTTACGAACGCCTGCACAGATCCAGGCGTTCCTGGACCAGACCAGCTATCCTTCGGGAAGCGAAAACCGCTCCCCGTTGGAAGTCTATCGCCAACGTACTGCGCACTGCCTGGATGGCGGCTTGTTCGCTGTGACTGCCCTGCGCCGCATCGGCTTTCCGCCGCTGATCATCGACTTGCAGCCTGATCCCGGCATGGATGACGATCACGTTTTGGCTCTATATAAACTGGACGGCTGTTGGGGGGCGGTGGCAAAATCCAACTACAGCGGGCTGCGTTTCCGCGAACCGGTTTACCGCAGCCTGCGTGAATTGGTCATCTCGTATTTTGAAGACTTCTTCAATGTAAATGGTCTCAGAACGCTGCGCTATTACACCCGCCCGGTCAACCTTGAACGCTTCGATGCGCGCGGCTGGATGACATCCTCCGCCGGGGTGGATTGGGTGGAAGGATATTTAAAAACGCTGAAATTGATTCCCTTGATTACGCCTGCCCAGGCTACCCGCTTGAATCCGATCGATCAACGCTCATTCGAGGCGGGCTCGCTGGGAATTAATCCGAACGGGGCCTATCAACCGAAAAAATAAAAGGGATTTAAGAAAGATGAAGTTAAAGAGTATTTGTGTCTATTGCGGATCGAGCGCAGGCGATAATCCAGCCTATATGCAGGCTGCGCGTGTGTTGGGCGAAGAGATCGCCGCGCGGGAATTCACACTGATCTATGGGGGCGGACGGGTTGGCCTGATGGGCGAGGTTGCGCGTTCGGCTTTGCGGCACGGCGGGCGCGTGATCGGCGTGATTCCCAAATCCTTGCAAGATCAGGAACTGGCTTTCAGCGAGCTGGCGGAACTGCGCGTGGTGAACTCCATGCACGAACGCAAGGCCATGATGGCCGATCTGGCCGACGGCTTCATCGCCTTGCCCGGCGGTTATGGCACGCTGGAGGAACTTTTTGAAGTCCTGACCTGGTCGCAGCTCGGTCTGCATATCAAACCCTGCGGCATTTTGAATATCAACCATTATTACGACCGGCTGCTTGAATTTCTCGATCAGTCCGTGGCGGATCATTTCATTTACCAACCGCACCGCGATCTGATCTTGCAAGCCGGCGGACCGGCGGAACTGTTGGATGTGTTCGCGGCTTACCAACCCGTGCGCATGAATAAAGCCGAGTGGGTGCGGAAAATGGAAGATAAGCCGCGGGAGAAATAAATCATAAAAAAATAGCGCGGGCAATTCTGCCCGCGCTATTTTTAGACTGCTATCTCGTAAATTCGATACCGTCGCAGCGGTTTTGCGCCCAATTTGATGATGGCGTTGTTCATCGGTCCGTTATCTTCCAGCACGTAATTGATCTCCATGCGCAAGTCCGGGCTGAACAGCGATTCGTACAATGCACGGTAGATCAGGCTGTCGATGGCCTTGCCGTGGTATTCAGGGATAACGCCCAGGGCGAACATACGGTATTGTTTCAGGCGCGGCAATCCGCGCCACAATTTCCACCAGCCGATGGGAAACAGGCGTCCATCCAATCCTTTGATCAGCGCGTTGACGTCCGGCAGTGCAATGGCAAAACCGATCGCCCTGCCCTGGCTATCCTCGGCGAAAATTACCCCCTCGGGTTGAATGATCGGTTTCATATCATGCGCCATGGCGCGCACCTCGTCTTCGGTCACCGGGGAATAACCCCAGTTCAACGCCAGGCTTTGGTTGGATAACGCGATCACGGTTTCCACGTCCCGGTCGAAGTTCTTTGTGTCCAGCGGACGCAGGCGCACACCATACGTTTGGGCCACCTTGTCGGTCAGGGTCAGGATACGCTCCGGGATCTGATAACCCTCGCGTGCGTCAATGTAGTAAACCAGCAGATCTTTGGTTTTTGCCAATCCGTAAGCTGCGAAGTGCTCGTTGTAATACGGCGGATTGTAAGGGGATATCACCACCGGCTCGGGGGTAAAGCCTTCCAGGACCGCTCCCCATTCCTGCGAGACAAAACTCCAGGGTCCGCGCATGCTTTTCATATCCCTGGCGCGCAGCCATTCCACCGCGGTATCCAGGAGCATTTTCGCGCAGGATTCATCCCGCGGGCATTCGTAGTAGCCGAACAAGCCGATTTTTGCATTCCAATAATCCACAGCCAGCGTGTCGATAAAGGCAGCGATCCGGCCGGCGGGCTTATCGCCATCCATCAACAAAAATAGTTGATATTCACAGTGATCCAGCAAAGGATTACGCCGGGGATCGAACTGCCCGCGCATTTCACTGCGCAATGAAGGAATCCAATTCGGATCATTTCGATAAATTTGATAGGGCAGATTAATAAATTCGGCCAGGTCTTTGGGATTGCACACTGTCTTGATCTGCATAAGGCGCCTCGTTGTGGAATACTAAACATTATATAACGGCTGCGTAAAAAGAACCGGCCTGTGTCGCAAGCCGGTTCAAAAGCTATCTCATGGATTGAAGAGCGCTTTTCTACAATTCCCGCAATTGATTGATGCGGCGGTAGATTTTATACGTGGCAAAAATGAAGAACAGTAAGGAAATTATGAATACCGCCCCAAGCAATTCATAAAGCGGCGATGAAAGCCGGTTATCGATGATGGGAAACCATAAAAGCATAACGGGAAGAAAACCGACCAGGAAGGTCATCAGGCGCTGGAATTTCTGCGCTTTATTTTGATCAATATCCGCGAAAAGCGGCATTTTGCCGTCCTCTGCCGGTTTACAGAAATAGTGCCAGCCGTTCAGCTTGCTGATAAAAGCCCAGCCTGCTTCGGTGCGGGGCTGTAAATATTTTTCCAATCCCTGCCCGCTTTGATTCCAAAAATCCATGCGGAAACACACATCTTTTGGTGGAATGGATTTGAAAATATAAATGCAAGGAGGATAAATTGCTTCCAATAGAAAACCTCCCAGCGCCATCTCCCTCAACCAGGCTTCTTCTTTTTCGTCATCCCATACCCAGAACCATTTTATTTTTTTCATTTTTTTCTCAGTCAGTATTTAGATTTTTGGAAGGCAGGGTGCTTTGCGCAGTATCCGATGAAAATGTACCGGATTAATGTGCCAAATTCCATGCTGTCCTGATTGAAAATTGTCTATAATTATGAAAACACATCGTAAATAGAATTACCTGATGCAATGACTGACTTTATTTTAACCCCTTATGCGCTGGCCCAGTTCATTGCTGCGGGTATTTCCATTGTCACCACCATCCTGGTGTGGCGGCGCCGGTCTGTTAGGGGCGGAATAGCCCTTTTCCTGCTTTTCCTTGCGGTTTCCGAATGGGCTTTTTTTAACGGTCTGGAAAGCGCGGCGGTGGGGCGGGACGCGAAAATATTGTTTTCCAAGATCGTTTACGTCGGCGCTCAGTCATCCCCGGTCTTTCTGTTGCTTTTCGCGTTAAAATTTTCCGGAAGGGTTGAAAAAATCCAACCAGTCAGCATCACCGGGCTTTTTTTGATTCCCACCGTGATTGTCAGCCTGGCCGCTACCAATGAATCCCATCATCTGATCTGGAGCGGTTTTGCTCCCGGACCTTCCGGCAGCAACAGCCTGATTTATCTGCATGGTCCGGCTTTCTGGATAGGTCTCACCTATATTTACATGCTGGTTTCTTTTTCCACGGCTTTGCTGGCTGTTTCGGCAGTGAAGAGCCAAAAAATTTATCGAATCCAAAGTCTGACGCTGCTTCTGGCTTCAATCATGCCGTGGTTGGGCACATTTTTATATTTGTTGAAACCCAATCCTTTTCCCGGTCTCGAGATGATCTCGATCAGTTTTGTCTTCACTGAATTATTCTTGCTGATCGGAATCGCCAGGGGAAATTTGATGGATTACATCCCGGTTGCCCACGAACTGGTTTTTAAGAATATTGACGAGGGTGTCGTGATCTTTGATGAAAAAATGAGGATTATTGACCTGAATCCTGCGGCAGGCAGACTCCTAAAGGTCGATTTTCCCCAATTGATCGACCGTCCTCAAAAAAACGATGAAGAATTCTTGAGGATAATTCAGCCCTACTTTGATAAAGAAAAATCGAACCGCTTTGAGACCGTTTCTCCGCACAATTCCGAGGCTTGGTTGAATATCAGCGTTTCACCATTGCGCAATGAGCGCAACCTTTTTCTGGGCTGGGTGGCGATCTGTGAAGATAGCACTCTCAGAAAGCTGGCGGAAGATGAACTGCGCAGGATCAATCAAAAACTGGGAGCTCAATTGGACGATATTTCCAGGCTTGAAAACCAGTTGCGCGAACAGATCAAACGGGATGCCCTGACCGGAGTCTATAACCGGGGTTACCTGGAAGAGGTATTGAAACACGAAATTTCCAGGGCGAAAATTAACCAAACCTGCCTGAGCCTGATGATGTTGGATGTGGACGATTTTAAGGTCATTAATGATACTTTCGGCCATAAAGCCGGAGATGTGGTCGTTATTGAACTGGGACGTTTTCTTGAGGACAAGACACGCGAGAACGATTGCGTCAGCCGCTTTGGCGGAGATGAATT
The DNA here is from genome assembly GCA_937902055.1 of uncultured Pelolinea sp. Taxonomy (GTDB): domain Bacteria; phylum Chloroflexota; class Anaerolineae; order Anaerolineales; family Anaerolineaceae; genus Pelolinea. Next base: position 6,881 of record CALGUJ010000280.1, on the reverse strand, counting down.
CGTTCTGATTTTGCCCGGAATGGATAATGAAGATGCGCGCCAGCGCGCTGAAATTTTGTGTCAGGAAATCCATGACTTGAAGTTTTCAATTCATGATCTCGATTTGCCTGTTACTGTTTCAATCGGCCTGTCCACCTACCCCAAAGACGGCCGGACAAACGACGATTTACTCGGAGCTGCGGACGCCGCTCTCTACCTTGCCAAGCATTCCGGAAAAGATTGTGTGTCTTCGAGTTGAGGGAATTGCATGCATGCATTATCCGATCAATGGTTGCACTCGCCATTATTGATACTGTAAAATGGTAACGTAAAATGAATGGTATGATTTAAGAGAGAATAAGTAAATGAGCGGATACGTATTCCCTGAGTTTGCGATTGCGTACGTGGCGGCGGCCATCCTTTCATTTGTGACCGCGGCATTAGCCTGGAATCGACGCGCGAATCCGGGCAATGTTTCCTTTGCGTTGATGTTGATGTCTCTCTGCGTATGGAGTTTTGCATCGATATTCGAGGCCGGGGCGCTTTCCCTTACAGAAAGACTATTCTGGTCTAAGTGGCAATATATCGGAATTGTCGCACTACCGCCCATTTGGCTCTTTTTCGCGGCTGATTTTGCGCAACAGAACAAGTTAAATGAAAAATCCAGATTATTGATCATGGTCATTCCATTGATCACGCTGGGCATGGCCATTACCAATGAACACCATCACTTGCTTTGGTCGAACGTTTATATCCTCCCGGGGATACTGCGCATCACGAAATACGATCATGGCCCCTGGTTTTACGTACACATATCCTATAGTTACCTCATGCTATTTTTGGGGACCTATTGGCTGATCAAGTCTTTATTGAAGTTTACGAAAAATAAACGCCGCCAGGTTTACATCATCTTTGCCGGCCTAATCATTGGTTGGTCTGCCAATGTCTGGTACATCACAGGTTTGTTCCCGGTCGAGGGGCTGGATATCACGCCGCTTTCATTTACATTTATAGCTTTTCTGCTGTTCTGGAATATCTTCCAGATGCGTCTATTCAATATTGTTCCCCTGGCGCGCGATATTTTAATCGATAATATGCACGATGGGGTCATTGTGCTGGATCCCAATAACCTTATCGTTGACATCAACCCGGCCGCCGCCGCGTTGATTGGCGTGAAAAAACGCCATTCCTTATTGGGATTGACGCTGCGGGAAGCCTTGAAGGAGTATTCCGATATCATTGATGGGCTTAGCGGGAAAACCGATTATTCAACTGAAGTTAAAGTATCCGATCACCCCCCCCGTTATTTAGGTGTCAACGTTACGACTATTCGCGATGATCAAAAGAAAGAGATGGGTGAGATCGTCGTAATTTTCGATATCACCAAAAGGAAACTGGCTGAAATGGAGCAATCCGAGCAGCGCATCCTGGCTGAAGCATTAGCCAACACCGCTGCCGCCATCAACAGTTCACTGGACCTGGATGATGTGTTGGAGAACATCCTGGAAAATGTGGGCAGCGTCGTCCCGCACGACGCAGCAAACATTGCCCTGGTGGACGTGAATAAAATCGTACGCTTTGAAAAGATCAAGGGGTATGAAAAATATGGCACGGAAAAGGATATCAAAGCGATCAAATTCAAGCTGGGAGAAATCCCCAACTTTCGCCGCATGGCCAAGACGAGAAAGGCTGCTTTTTGCTCGGATACCCGGGATAATCCCAATTGGGCGACTGACATGCAAGGCTCCGGTTGGATAAAGTCCTATATCGGGGCGCCAATTATTGCCAAAGATCAATTGCTTGGATTCCTCAGCCTGGATGCGGAACGTCCAAATTATTTTCGGGAAGAACATATTTCGCGCCTGGAAGCATTCGCCAACCAGGCTGCGGTTGCCATCATGAACGCGCAATATTTTAGGGAAATTTCGGAGAGCGCCCAGGAAATGTCGATTTTATATGAAGTCGGCCTGGCGGTAACGTCCGGATTGGGACTCGATAAAACGGTGGTGACGCTTTTCAATCAATTAAAACGCGTCCTGCCGATCGAAGTGTTTTTCATTGCCATGTTGGATGCCGCAGAGGAAAATGCCATTTATACCATGTTCGAGCAGGACGGAAAACAAATCGATTTCGGCCCGGTTTCCATGAAAGCCCGCCCATCTCTGACCCGCTACGTTGTGGAACAATGCAAGAAGGTCTACATACCGGATACCTATTCTCCTGATTCGGAATTTCCTCAAAATGATATGCTTAAAATACCCGGGCATGACCCGCGCAGCATATTGGGGATACCATTGATCCTGCGAGATAAAGTTCTGGGTGCGATGTTCGTGGAAGAATCCAGACCGGATGCATATAACCAGGACCAAATTCGCCTGGTGGAAACCATCGCCAACCAGGCCACCATCGTCATGGATAACGCGCGCCTGTTTGAACAGGTGCAGCAAATGGCCATCACCGACAGCCTGACAGGCGTATTCAACCGCCGCTATTTTTTCACGCACAGCGAAAAGGAGTTGGCGCGCGCCGTGCGCTACGGGAGCGATCTGGCGCTGATCATGCTGGACATCGACTATTTTAAATTGATTAACGACAACTTCGGCCATGGCATTGGGGATCAAACCTTGATCATGATGACGCAGGCCTGTGCTTCCCAATTACGCAAGATGGATATCTTGTGCCGTTTTGGAGGGGAAGAGTTCGTGGTGCTTCTTCCGGAGACCGCGCAATCCAAAGCTCTTGTGGCAGCTGAGCGGATTCGCAAGGCCATTTCTGGGCAGCATCTGGATACCGAGCAGGGTGAGGTGCGCATAACTGTGAGTATCGGCATCGCCGGGCTGGAAAGCAAGGATGATTCCGTGACGGACTTGATCAATAAAGCCGATAAAGCTTTGTACCAGGCAAAAGGGGATGGACGTAATTGTGTGCGCATCTATAAATCCTGAGCAACGGCATTAAACCATCTCCCATAATCCCCAGGATTTCTTAGAATTCGCTAATATTCTGTTTATTAGCCGAGAATTAACATCACCTTAGTCTAATTAGTTTTATTATTTACGGGAGCAGGAATGAGTCAATACACAGCAATTGTGATGGGAGGGGGTCCGGCGGGACATTCCGCCGCTGTCCGTATCTCCGAGTTGGGCGGTAAGGTTGCCCTGGTCGAACGCGATTTTATCGGCGGTATTTGCACCAACTGGGGCTGCACTCCCAGTAAAGCCATGATCGAATCGGCCAAAGTAGCCAAGACTGTCGCTGAAAGCGGGCATTATGGTATCGAAGTGCAGAACATGAAAGTCGATTTCCCGGCCATCGCGGATCGCCGCAATCAGGTTGTTATGAATACCCGCAACTTCGTGACGGACCTGCTTCAGCATCACCACGTGGATATTTACCAGGGAGAGGGTGAGATTGTTGCCCCGGGAAAGATGCGGGTGCGCAAAGGGAAGCTCGATCCGGATGGCAAGACCATGCACTACGAGGGCGGTGAGGTGGAACTCAGCGCCGACAACATCATCATCTCCACCGGTTCGCAGCCGCTCATCCCGGGCTTTATCAACGCCTCCGATCCGTCCGTCGTCAGCAGCAACCGCCTGATCAGCATCAATGAACTGCCCAAATCGCTGACCATCATCGGCGGCGGGGTGATTGGTTTGGAATTCGCCACCATCTTTTCCAGCCTGGGAAGCAAGGTTACCATTGTTGAATTTCTCGACCGCGTGCTGGCGCAGATGGACGAGGATGTATCGAAAGAGATCACCCGCATCCTGGAAGGACGCGGCGTGCGTATACTCACCGCGCATAAATGCGTATCTCTGAAAAACGGCGTGATCGAAGCCGAAGACGTGCGCAGCGGCAAAATGGTCAAGATCGACGCGCCCATGACGTTGGTGGCCATCGGCCGCCAGGCAGTCGTGCACGACGAAACCTATCAAAAACTGGGCTTGAAATACAGCCGCAAGGGCGTGGAAGTGGACGATTACCAGCGCACCAACGTGCCCGGCATTTGGGCGGTGGGCGACGCCACGGGACGCTCCATCCTGGCGCACGTCGGCATCCAGCAGGGCGTCATCGCCGCCGAGAATATCATGGCGAAAAGTGATGCGGATTTGCGCAAGATGGATTACTCGGTCATCCCGGCGGTGATCTACACTCTGCCGGAGATCGTTTCCGTCGGTATGGTTCCGCAAGATTTGGACGGCGTTAAGGTCGTGAAGGTGCCTTTCGCCATCAATCTACGGGCAGGCATCGAGGATTACAAAGACGGCTTTATCAAGATGTGGCTGAAAGACAACCGCATCCTGGCAGCCCAGGCCATCGGCCAGAACGTTTCCGAGATCATGCAGGAAGTCGCCAACATGATCGCGCTCAGAACCGACATTCACGAAGTCAGCGAGATCATCCACGCCCATCCGACTTTCGCGGAGATCATCCACTCCACCCTGGATTACGCGCTGGACAAAGCAGTGGATTTCTATATATAAAAACCGGAATTTAGGTAAACGAAAACAGGCTGAAATTCTTCAGCCTGTTTTTACTTTCGTTCAATGCTTACTCGATGGTTACGTGCCGGTCGCTCATGTCATTGAGGTCCTGGCCTGTTCTTTCAGCCAGCAGGATGCACAGGCAATCCAACGTCAGCAGCAATGCCTGCTCAAAAATCGTCCCTGAAAGGATTTTGCTCTTTGCCAGCGCGCCATGCTCTAGCTGCGGGTCTGGCATGACCAATACACTCTGCGCATACCGGCTGAGCGGCCCGGCGGGGTTGCGCGTGATCAACCCGATCTTTCCGCCGACGCGCTGCGCCTGCTGCGCGGTGAGGATCAGTCCTTCGGTCGTCCCGCTGCCGGAAGCCAGGATCAGAATGTCCTCCGGCGAATATTTCGGGGTGGTGGAATGCCCGATGATGTAAGCCTGAAAACCAAGATGCACCAGCCGCATGGCGAACATCTCAACGATCAATCCGGTGCGGCCCTTTCCCAACAGGAAGATACGTTGCGAGGATTGGATGGCTTCGGCGAATTGCTCCAGTTGTGCCTCGTTTACGAGGCGGGCAGCCTGCCTTTGGTCTTCGTTGAACAATTCCGCCAAATCTAGAAATTTCATCGGTTATCCTGTAGTCCAGTCTAAATTTTTTCAACCTGATTATAGATGATACGCCTTCGAAACCGCTTCCGCAGTCTCTTTGAATACCTTTAAAACCTGTTCGACCTGAACTTCCGAGATCACCAAAGGCGGTTTGATCTTGACCACGTTGCTCATCACCGGATAAGTCGAGCGCCCGAAGAGCACGCCTCTTTTGGTGCCTTCCTCGATGAACATGCCGGTTTCGTCCAGAGCAGGTTCCTTGGTCTGTTTGTTTTTAACCAGTTCGATACCGATCATCAACCCGTGTCCGCGGACGTCTCCGATGATCTCGTACTTGTCTTTCATTTCTTGCAACCCTGCGAGAAAGAGATTGCCCATTTTTTCAGAACGTTCGGGCAGTTTTTCGTTCTGCAGGATTTCCAAAGTCACGATGCCAGCCGCCATGGAGACCGGGAAACTGGCGAAAGTAAAACCGTGGTCTTGCGATCCGAAATCCACCAGATCTGTGCGGTGCAGCGACCCGGCCAGCGGGAAACCGCCGCCGATGGCTTTCCCAAAGGTGAGGATGTCGGGCAGCACACCGTACAATTCAGAGACGAACATGCGCCCCATGCGGCCGAAGGCGGTTTGGATCTCGTCGAAGATCAACATAATATCCATATCATCGCAGATCTTGCGAATTTCCTGCAAATAACCCTCAGGATAAGTGATCATCCCGCCGGCCGCCTGCATGGGTTCCATCAGAATGGCGATCGGCTTGCCGTCCACGCTATTTTCGATGGTCTTGCGCAGAAAACGGGCGCATTCAAAATTGCAGCCTGGGTAATGGTTCTCGAATGGGCAGCGGTAGCAGTAAGCGTTGGGGAAGCGCACGGCATGCCCCATGAAGGGAAGAAATTGGTTATTGGGATGCGGCCAGGTCATGGCGATGGTCGCCAGCGTTCGTCCGGCAAAGCCGCGCCAGGGCGTCAGAAAGTACATGCGGTTGGGTTTGTTGCGCATGGCCAGTTTCATGGCGCCTTCGTTGGCCACCGAGCCGTGCAGGCAGTAACTGACCTTTTTCAAATTACCCGGCGCCACATCCGCAAGCCGTTTGCTCAACAGGAACTTGGGGACGGTTCCATAACCGCTGCGCACGTGCATGGTATGTTGCACTTGCTCGGAAACCACGTCGATGATCTCCTGGCGCCCGCCGCCGATGTTCAGGCTCCAGGCTTGCGAGGTGCAATCGATGTACTCCTTGCCGTGTTGATCGGTGAAGGTCGCCCCGGTTTGGTCGACGATCAGCAGATCCTCGCTTTTTCCGACGCTCCCACCGGCCAGCGTTTCACGGCCTTGTTTTAAATCCTCTTCGGTATATTTTCCGAAGTATTTTTCCATGTAGTTACCCATTGATTTCTCCTAAAGAATCAAAGTTGTGTATCAGAATAATTTGGTTGAAAGAGTGTGGCGGCGTGTGATGAAGAAAGACAGAATTACGGGTTCACTTTGATGACTTTGACTCCCAACTCGGTTATCCGTTTCTCGAATTCATCCGAGATACCTGAGTCCGTGATCAGGTAATCAACCAAAGTTACCGGACCGACAATCGCGGACGAAACGTGGCCGAATTTGCTATGGTCCGCCAGCAAGATGACCTCGGAGGATACCTCGATCATCGCTTGCTTCATGGAAGCCTGATCCACCACGCTGTTGGAAAGGCCGTCCACCAGCGACAGGCTGGTTGTGCCGATGAAAGCTTTTTGCGGGCGGAAGCGGTGCATGATCATTTCCGCCAGCGGCCCCACCAGGCAGGGATCGCCGTGTTCCTTATC
>CALGUJ010000279.1 GCA_937902055.1 uncultured Pelolinea sp. | reverse complement strand
GGGCGCCCAACCCAAGCGCAAGCATGATCAAACTCGCCACCCTTGTTATTTTTGCCATTTGAAAAACGTTAATACTTATCGTTCGTTAGAAAGACCAGGTTTCCAGTTCCTTTTTAAAAGCGTGCGAGGTCAAGTCCAGGGTGAGCGGCGTGATGGAAACGTAGCATCGTGTCAACGCGCCGACGTCCGTTCCATCCTCAGGGACGCCGGTCGGGGCGTCTCCCCCGATCCAGTAATATGGGCGTCCGCGCGGGTCTTCCCGGCGCACGAGTTCATCGCGGTAAACACGCAATCCCTGGCGGGTGATCTGGTAGCCTTTGATCTGATCGATGGTGCAATAGGGTACGTTCACGTTCAGCAGCGTCTGTTCCGGTAATTTCTTGCGGCTGATTACCTCGGTCACATGGGCCGCGACAATCGCCGCAGTGCTGTAATCCAGCGGCCCGCTGTGATACTCGGGGGCGTCCAGTGAAACCGCAATTCCGGGCAGGTTCCAGATGGCGGCTTCCATGGCAGCCGTAACCGTACCGGAATAGGTGACGTCATGGCCCAGGTTGGCGTTCGGGTTGATACCGGACACGACGATATCCACCGCTTCCGGCAGCAGCCCCAGGCAAACCAAAGCCACGCAATCGGAAGGCGCGCCATCGCAGGCCAGCGCCGTCGACCCATCGGGCAGGATCACTTCTTTCGCGCGCAGGGGCCGCGAAAGCGTCTTGACATGGCCGGAGGCCGACCAGTTGTGATCGGGAGCCACGATTGTGACTTTACCGATCTTTCGCAGTTCATTCGCCATGGCCAGTAAACCGGGCGCGAACACCCCGTCGTCATTCGTAACCAGAATATGCATAATCTCCCTTTCGAAAACCGGATATGGGTTCTAACCTGAACATCCGCCTTGATTATAACCAATGGAACAGTTTTTTTTATAAAGACGGTTGATAAATATGATATACTTGGCGCGCTGTTCATTGAACAGACAAATCACACACGCAGCTCCTCGAATCCTTGCGTGTCCCCAAATCGATGGGGGCTGGGGATCACCAAATGGCTGCGGAGGAATAACGCAAAGGAGAATTATCCATGAGTTTAGACGTATCAATGAAAGACCTGCTGGAAAGCGGCGTGCATTTTGGTCATCGCACCAATCGCTGGGATCCGCGCATGAAGCCGTTCATTTTCACGGAACGCAACGGCATTCATATCATCGACTTGCAGCAAACCGTTCAGAGCCTTGAAAAGGCATATAACCTGATCCGCGACACCGTCGCCGCGGGCGGCACCATCCTGTTCGTCGGCACCAAGCGCCAGGCCCAGGAAACCATCCAGGCCGAGGCGGAACGCTGCGGCATGCCCTACGTGATGGAACGTTGGCTGCCGGGCACCATCACCAACTGGGTCACCATTCACCAACGCATTATGGAGTTGGAACGCCTGGAAAAAATGCGCGACACAGGCGAAATCGACCGGTTGGTTAAAAAAGAAGGGCTGATGATCGAACGTGAGATCAAACGCTTGCTGGTGCACCTCAGCGGCATTCGCAACATGAAAGGCCTGCCGGAACTGGTCTTCATTGTGGATGTGATGCGCGAGAACACCGCCGTGCATGAGGCCAACCTGAAAGGCATTCCGATCATCGCCATGGTGGATACCAACTGCGACCCAACCGACGTGGATTACGTCATCCCGGCCAACGACGATGCCATTCGCGCCATCAAACTGATGGTCGCCAAGATTGCGGATGCCGCCATTGAAGGCAAATCCATGCGCAAGGAAGAGGATCTCGAAGAAGAAGTTGAGCAGCCCATCGGTGAAGACGATACCCGCCAGCGCTCGCGCGGCCGTATCCAATTGGAAGAAGACTTCGACGATGAAGCGCTGTTAGGCAAGGCTACCCTTCAAAAACTGGCTGACAGCAAACGCGAAAAAGACGCCGAAACACCTGCGGAAACTGCTGAAACCGAGACCCAAGCACTCGATTTCGAAGACGAAGATGAGGAAGAATAGTTCGGAAGTCGAACACGAAATAAAGGAAAATAGATAAAGATGGCAATTACTACCGAAGATATCAAGAAACTGCGCGATGCTACCGGCGCCGGCGTGCTGGACTGCCGCACTGCGCTGCAGAATTCGGATAACGATTTCGATAAAGCACTCGATTTCCTGCGCGAAAAAGGTCTGGCAGCCGCCAGCAAACGCGCCGACCGCGTTGCCTCGGAGGGCGTGGTCGAGTTGTACAGCCACGGCGGGGGCCGCGTGGGCGTAATGGTGGAGATCAATTGCGAGACTGACTTCGTCGGTCGTTCTGAAGAATTCCGCACTTTCGCGCACGAGGTTGCCTTGCAGATCGCGGCTTCGGCTCCGCTCTACGTCAAGGATGAGGACATCCCGCAGAGCGTTTTGGATCACGAACAGAGCATTGCTGAAGCCCGCGCCCGCGAAGAAGGCAAGCCCGAAGCCATTCTCCCCAAGATCGTGGAAGGTTACATGAAGAAATTCCGCGACGAAATCGTTCTGCTGCGCCAGGCTTATATCCGCGACGAATCCGTCACCATCGAGCAAATGCTGAACCAGAATATCGGTTCCATGGGCGAGAATATTGTCATTCGACGTTTCGCCCGCTATGAACTCGGAGAACAAAGCTCCGCAGCCGGCGATGCCGACTAAAACAATTAAAGCCAACCGAAATGGTTGGCTTTTTTTATAATATAGTTAATTACAAGAGGAGTCAATGGCAAATCCCAAATATGATCTGATCATGTTGAAGCTGGGTGGTGAAGCGCTGGCCGACGAGGACGGTTTCGGCATCAGCGCCAGCCGCGCCCAGGAGATCGCCCAACGCGTCAAGCAGATCCGCGACATGAACGTCAAAGTCGGCATCGTGATCGGCGCCGGCAACCTGTGGCGCGGAAAGGTGGGCCTGGAAATGGGCATGGATCAGGCGACAGCCGATTACATGGGCATGCTGGCCACCGTGATGAACGCCCTGGCTTTGATGGATGCGCTGGAAAAAGCCGGCGTGCAAACCCGCGTGCAATCGGCCATTGAAATGCGCGCCGTAGCCGAACCCTACATCCGCCGCAGGGCCATCCGCCATCTTGAAAAAGGCCGCGTGGTGATCTTCGGCGGCGGAACCGGCAACCCCTACTTCTCCACGGATACGGCGGCTGCCCTGCGCGCCACCGAGATCGGCGCGCAGATCCTGATCAAAGCCACCAAGGTGGATGGCATGTACGACAGCGATCCGAAAGCCAACCACGGCGCTAAAAAGTTCGACCAACTCACCTATATCGAGGTGTTGCAAAAACGACTGGCGGTCATGGACAGCACCGCCGTGTCGTTATGCATGGAAAACAAACTGCCCATCCTGGTGCTGAACCTGTGGGATCCGCAGGCGCTCACGCGCGCCATCCTGGGCGAGCCGGTCGGCACGCTGGTAAGCAACTGAATCCATCCCAGGCTCTCTTGACAGCCCTTTTATTTATATAGATAATAGGGATTATTCGATATCCGGCAATGACGGAGGAAAGTAGTCTGGCAGATTTAGACAGGGAAGCCGGGGCAGCGACTGAAACCCCAGCCCTAAGGAAACCAGGCGAAGTTCCCTCCCGAGCCGTGCGGGTGAACATTTACGATCAGTAGTCCGCACCGCAAGCGCAGCGTTAAAGGCGCTCCCAATCACCGGACTGGATTCCGGTTGTTGGAACGAGTGGGTTGGATTCACTTCCAGCCAAGCAGGGTGGTACCGCGGTTTGCCCCGTCTCATGCGGACGGGTTTTTATTTTAATAAGCCGTACCGGAGAAATTATTTTTGATTGAGGAGTGAGAATGAGTGAAAAAAGCCCATTGGTGATCGAGCTCGAAACTCTGCAGCAACAGGCGCAAGCCGAGTTGACTGCCTTAAAAAGCGAGAGCGAGCTGCAATCCTGGAAAATCCGCTATCTCGGGCGTTCCGCCACCGTCATGCAGATTTTCAAGCGCCTGCCCGAGGCAGCCCCGGAGCAGCGCGCGGCCATCGGCCAGTTTGCCAACCAGGTCAAGAACACGCTGGAAGCCGGTTTCAACCAGATGATGGGAACCGTCCGGCAAGCCCAACTGAAGCAAAACCTGCAAAGCGAACAATTGGATGTAACCCTGCCCGGCCGGGTTCCTGCACGCGGGCGCCTGCACATCCAAACCCAAGTGCTGCGCGAAGTTTGCCATATTTTCAATGAAATGGGCTTTCAGGTTTTCCGCACGGATGAAGTGGAAAGCGACGAATACAACTTCGAGCTGTTGAACATCCCCGCGCATCATCCCTCGCGCGACATGTGGGACACTTTTTACACCACCAGGGAAGGGGTGATCCTGCGCACCCACACCTCGCCCGGCCAGGTGCGTTCCATGCGCGCGTTCAACCCCGACCCGATCCGCGTGGTGCTGCCGGGCATGTGTTATCGCTACGAGCAAATGGATGCCAGCCACGAGATCCAGTTCAACCAGATCGAAGTGCTGGTGGTCGGCAAGGACATCACCTTCGCCAACATGAAAGGCACTTTGGTCGAATTTGCCAAGCGCATGTACGGTAAAGACGTGCGCACGCGCATCCGCCCCGGCTATTTCCCCTTCACTGAACCCAGCGCGGAGATGGACGTGGAATGCTTTGTGTGCGGTAGCAAGGGCTGCCCGGTTTGCAAGGGCAGCGGCTGGCTGGAGATTTTGGGCTGCGGAATGGTGCACCCCATCGTACTGCAAAATGGCGGTTACGACCCGCAGGTCTATTCCGGTTTCGCGGCCGGCATGGGTGTGGAACGTATTTCCATGCTGCGCTACCACGTTGACGACATCCGCAGATTCTGGGAAAACGACATCCGTTTCCTGGAACAATTCTAAGAGAAAGGCTGGAAAAAATGGAATTAGTACTTTCCTGGTTGAAAGAATACGTTGAAGTCGACATTCCCCTGCCCGAATTGGCGCACGCGCTGACCATGCTGGGGTTGGAAGTGGAAGATATCCGCCTGATCGGCCTGCCCAAACCGCAAGACACCCGGGGATATCCTTTTCATGGGCTGGAATGGGATCGCGAAAAATTCGTGGTGGCGCAAATTGACGAGGTCATGCCGCACCCGAACGCCGACCGGCTGGTGCTCTGCCGGCTGAACGACGGCCGCGAGGAACTGACCGTGTTGACCGGCGCGCCGAACCTGTATGAATACAAGGGCATTGGTCCCCTGGCAAAACCGATCAAAGTGGCATACGCCAGGGAAGGCGCGCAGCTTTACGATGGCCACCAACCCGGTCTTGTCCTGACCACGCTTAAGCGCATGAAGATCCGCGGCGTGGATTCCTTCTCGATGGTCTGTTCGGAAAAGGAGTTGGGTATTTCGGAGGAACACGAAGGCGTGATCCTCTTCGACGATGACGCCCCCACCGGCATGCCGTTGGTGGATTACATCGGCGATGCGGTGATCTCCGTTTCCATACTGCCCAACATGACGCGCTGCGCCAGCATGATCGGCCTGGCGCGCGAAGTGGCCGCATTTTTGGATAAGCCGCTGCGCATGCCGGAGCTGACGCTGCCGGCCGGCATGGGCAAGGCCAGCGAGCAGGTCAAAATTGAAATCCGCAACCCGGATTTGAATCCGCGTTTCGTAGCCGGGTTGATCCGGGGGGTCGAAGCCCGCCCCAGCCCTTACGTGATCCAACTGCGCCTGAAATTGTCGGGCATGCGCCCGATCAACTCGGTGGTGGACGCCACCAACTACGTCATGCTGGAAGCCGG
>CALGUJ010000278.1 GCA_937902055.1 uncultured Pelolinea sp. | reverse complement strand
TTCCAGAGCGATTACCCCCAATCGGTCAAGCTGCTGCTGGAGCGCAACTACCGCTCCACGCAGAACGTGCTGGACGCCGCCCAGGCGGTCATCAACCAGAACAAAGCGCGCACACCCAAAAACCTGTATTCCAAGCGCGGCAGCGGGCCGCTCATCACGCTGTACGACGCGGTGGACGACCACGCTGAAGCCGCTTTCGTGGTCGAAGATATCCTCGACCGCACTTCGGCCGGCGAAAAGGGCGGCAACTTTGCGATCATGTACCGCACCAATGCCCAGTCCCGCCTGCTGGAAGAAGCCTTCCTGCGGGTCAACCTGCCCTACCGGCTGGTGGGCGCGCAGCGCTTTTACGGCCGCAAGGAAGTCAAAGACATCATCGCTTTCCTGCGCCTGGTGCACAACCCCATGGATACCGTCAGCCTGACGCGCGTGATCAACGTGCCGCCGCGCGGCATCGGCAGCAAAACGCTGATCGAGCTCAACATCAAAGCCCAGGAAAGCAATCTGACACCCAGCGAAGTGCTGCTCTCCTTGGGCGAACAGGGCGAACGTTCGCCCTTCTGGCTGCCTTTTTCCAGCCGCGGCGCGAGCGTGCTGGCGGATTTCGGCGCGCTGCTGGTCAACTGGCGCGAATTCAGCCAAAGCCAGCCGCTGCCGGAGCTATTCGACCGCATCCTGAAAGACATCGGCTATAAGGAATACATCGACGACGGAAGCGAAGTGGGCGAAGGGCGCTGGGAGAACGTGCTCGAGCTGCGCCGCCTGGCTTACGAATACCAGGAACGCGGCATCAACGAGTTTCTGGAAAACATCGCGCTGGTCTCCGACCAGGACACCGTCCCGGATGAAACGGACGCGCCCACCCTGCTGACACTGCACGCCGCCAAGGGACTGGAATTTTCGCACGTCTACATCATCGGACTGGACGAAGGCCTGCTGCCCCACAGCCGGTCCTTTGAGGACCCGGAGGAAATGGCGGAAGAACGGCGGCTGTTCTACGTGGGCATCACACGCGCCAAGGACCTGCTCACGCTGGTGCGCGCCGGGCAGCGCAGCAATTACGGCCGCTTCGAATATACGGTGGAATCGCGCTTTCTGGAAGATATCCCTGAAAATTTGATTAACCGCCAGGGCATGCGCCTGGGCGTGCATCGCGTCAACCCGCTCAGCCAGCCGCGCTGGGAGTCCACCGCCGCGGCCGCCCAAACCAGCCGAAAGAATGAAAAACCGGCTGAAGCGCGCTACAAAGCCGGCATGCGCGTCATTCACCCCGTATGGGGCGACGGCATGGTGGTGGAAACCCGCATTCTGGGAAACGACGAGACCGTCACGGTGATGTTCGAAACAGTCGGCTTGAAGCGCCTGGCGGCCTCGGTGGCCAGGCTCGAGATCATGCGCTAACTTTCGCCCGGGAAGCGGAACGAATCGCCGATGTTATCCATCACTTCTTTATAAGTACCGGCGTATTGATCCGGGTATTTTAGGGTGAAGATATAAACTATACTCTGATCCTGCCAGAAAAAGCTGTATCCCTGGATGCCCTGGTTATCGATCTGCCAATTCACGCGGATGCGCCCATCGTTCAGCAAATCGGTGGAACGGACGCGCAACTCCTGGCCCTCAAGTTCCTTGATGATCGGGGTCGACACCTGGCCGACATCTTTGTTTTTCAATTCCTCTCCCGCGTTGTACGCCACAATTGACACACCCGCTTTCCCGTCCGGAGAAACAACCGTGTCCAGCAAAGCATTTTTGAGCCTGTCCTGCCCAAGGGTAAATGTCCAACTCATCGGCATCGTAAGGGTGAATTGGTTGTTGGGTGAGGCATATGAGCGCATGAAACTGTAGATCATATCCGCGCCGACGTAGCCGGTGTTGGTTTCCGCGCTGGCTGCCACTGAGCGGAAACCAGGCAGGTATGCTTCCCATAACATTTGAAGGGTTTGAAAAGAAAACGAGTAGATGGCTTTATCTTTTTGGATGAAGACGTCATAGGCGAACCAGAACACACCCTCTTTCGAAAAGCTGGTGACGTATGCCGCGCGGCCTTCTTCATTTTGACGGTCGAGCAGATTTTGCGAATCCGCGTTCGCGTAGAGCGCCTGCCGCAGGTTATCCGCGTAAATTTGAAAATCTTCGGCCGGCAAAGCATAACCGCTGGATTCGACCGCCGCTTCCATCCAGGCGGATTCATCGGGGGCTTCGAAGCGGGCATAGCTGCCGCTCTCGGAAGTCAGCATCCATCCCAGGGGTATTTGGAAAACCAGCGCCTTGGACGGCAGGGAATAGCGGTTGTTATCCAGGGTCAACGGTTCGGGGGTGGGCGTCGGCGGGATTTTGGTCGGTTTCGGCGTGCCCATCACATCCGCCTGCGCACTCACGGGGGTGGAGGTTGCTTCGTAACCGGGAGCCATTTTAACCCGCGGGCCGCCCTCGCAGGCCGCCAGGCCGATCAACAGCAGGGCAACAATTCCCAAGATGAGCGTTTTTTTGAACAGGCGGGCAAAATTATTGAACATAGGCAAAAGACGCGACGACCTCATCGAGCACCGGCTTGTAGAGGGATTTGGTGGACTCCTCCCAGATCACGCTGAAAATGTACAGGTAGGTGCCTACCGAGTCGAAA
>CALGUJ010000277.1 GCA_937902055.1 uncultured Pelolinea sp. | reverse complement strand
TATAACCCTAAAATACCTGGCATGATTTAAGCCTCTACGTAAAGCGAATCTTCGGCAGGCGCAGCACGCTACGCTGTCCGGTGCTGCTACTTTCCAGCGCTCCGACGTTGGGGAAGAGCACGTCAATTAGTGATCGTATTCCACGGGAAAAACCATCTACGCGCGTGACCGGCGGGATACCCTGATCCTGGGCCTGCGTAACAGCCAGATCATAGGGAATAACCGCGGCAATCGGCGGCGCCCAGCCAACCGTGCCAGCCAGCTCATCCTGAAAGCTTCGTGCCGTAAAGCCACTGCGGTCGGTGAACTGGTTAAGCACCAGGTAAATGGATTCACGCGCCAGGCGCTTTTCACTCTTCAGCCCGGAAAGCAGCAGGTTCAGGGTATGGCGGGTCGCGGCCAGGTCAGCCAGCGTTGGCCGGGCCACGATCAGAGCGTAATTGGCAAAGATAATCGAGTGCGCCATCCACAAATCTTCACTGGAAGGCACATCCATCACAATCGCCGCGTAACGCCCATCTTCGGAATCGATCAGCATGCCGTTGATGCTGCCTTCCCCCGTTCCTCTGCTGGAACTTTCCAGGATCTTCATATACTCTACGGATGATTCTGGCGCAACCAGCACTTCCAGGTTTTCCCGCCGCTGCAGGGCCGCCTGAAAGGATGCTTTGCCTGGGCGGTCAAAATACTCGGTCAGGTTGGGCAGGTAGCGCAGTCGCAGGTGAGGCGGAGCGCTGGGCGGCAGGCCCATCGAAACCAGGAGCGTCTTGATACTCAACCGCGCTGCCAGCTCATACGCCAAATTCTCCGCCACGGTTGAACAGCCCGTCCCGCCGGCGTGCGACAGCACGGCAATGCGCTTGGTGCCGGTGATGAAAGCGGCTGACCCGCCAACCACCGGACCAGTGACTGCTTGCTGCATTGGTGCAGTCTGGGACATATTCGCCCGCGCGGTCATGGCTGCCCCATATCCGGCCTGAGCAATCTCGGTCCAATTGACCGGCGCCAAAAACACCCCG
Organism: uncultured Pelolinea sp.; assembly: GCA_937902055.1. Lineage (GTDB taxonomy): Bacteria > Chloroflexota > Anaerolineae > Anaerolineales > Anaerolineaceae > Pelolinea. Next base: position 1,654 of record CALGUJ010000277.1, on the reverse strand, counting down.
CGTACCACGTTCAGTCCTTCATACGCGCCGCGCAAGTCCTTTTGCCCCAAGGGGAGCACGACCACCGCCACCCCGTTCCAGGCGGACAGGCGCTGCAAGAGGCGTTTCATTGCTTCCGGGTCCGGGGCGATATCGGTCTGTACGATGAGCAGTTCCGGATGCAGGTCATTAACGTTGTTTTCCAGCACCTGCCATTGGGCAGCATGGCCGGCCACGATAAAGCGCGCGTCAGACAGCAGCGGCGGCTGCATCTGGTAGTAAACCAGCTCATGCCCGGCTCCTGCCAGCAGCACGGATACCTTATTGGTCTGGTAAGAAGTCTCTGACATCGCTGTTATTCCTTCTTGCGATGTTCGTTCATTTCCTCATACAGCTCGCCGAGGTTAAGGGTGACCACGTCCGAAACGTCCAGGGTTACGCCGCTGGCCGGTTCGAGAGCCAGGTGAATCAGACCGTACTGGTCGAGTGCGGCCAGCAGGGTTGGCGGATCCACCTTGAAACCAGGCGTTACTTCCACGGCGGTAGTCGGTACCTGGACTACGATCACGCTGCCGTCTTGTGAGGCCGCGCTGGTGCGGGCGGAGGCGAAAAGCTGCTCCTCGCTTGCGCCAGCTGGGACTTCTTCGTAGCGGAAGGGCTGTGGGACCATGAGCACTTTGAGGCCGGTAATGGCGAGTCTCGCCAGTGGCGCGGAAGGCGGGGCTGGCGTGGGGGTGGCAGTGGGTTCCGCCGTAGGCATTGAAACAGGCGTCAGCGCGGGAGCAGAGAAATCGGGTATCACTGCTGGCAGCACGGTGTTTGGATTTTCGGTGATCAGATCGGGCGAAATCATCCCAATGACTGTTACCGTCTGCCCGGCGCGCAGCAATCCGGCTACGCCGCTGGCCAGATCCACGTGGATGGCCATGGCAATGTGTCCTTCGGGCAGCTCCGCCGGCAGCCCGGCTCCCGCGACTTCACCGAGAACGGTTTGAACGATCAGGTCGCCCGGAGCGCGGCCAACCGCTACCATCTTCCCCTCCGCATCTTCCACTTTGGTCAGCGCATCAGCTGGTTTCCCACCGGCCGGGATAGTGCGCAGTTCAACCAGGTCTTTGGTCAGCAGCGTGCCAGGAGCAATGGGCACGCGGGCAACGACGACTTGGGTCGGGCGTACGACGCCGTTTAGCAGGGCAATGACCAGCAACCCAATGATGACGGCCAGGACAATGGCGGTAAAGGGAGATCGTTTCTTTGTTTGCATGTGGTTTCCTTGTCAGTAGATTGAATTGGGTAAACGATTGTCAGGAACGCAGGATTTCTTCGACGCTGGGCCGCAGAGAAACCCGACCCAGTTCTTGAACAATTTCTTCCTCAGAGGGTTCGTCACTCTCGACCATCATCGGACGGACGAGCACCGGCTCCAGCTCATTCACGTCCGCGCTGTAACCCAGCTTGGCAATGGCGTACGTTCTGGGAATACGCGCCAGGTAGCGCTTGTACTCGGTGTTCACCAGCCCTTTTTCCGAGCGGCCCAGGTGCGGCAGGATCAGGTCGCGATCCTTGGCGTCTTTGGTCTGGAAGACGAACAGGTTCGCGCAGGAGGAGAGGATTCCCGCTGGCAGCTCGCTGACCGTTTGGGCCATCAGGTGAAGGTAAACCCCGTACTTGCGCC
>CALGUJ010000276.1 GCA_937902055.1 uncultured Pelolinea sp. | reverse complement strand
TCGCAACATACCGGTTTTAGTGGATTTTTGGGCGGAATGGTGCAAACCCTGCCAGGCGCTCAGCCCGCTGCTGGAAAAGATCGTGGACGAAGCCAACGGCAGTTTGCGCCTGGCGAAAGTCAACATCGACCAAAATCCCAACCTGGCGCTGCAATTCAATGTGCGCAGCATCCCGACGGGGAAAGCTTTCATCGACGGGCAGGTGGCGGGCGAATTCAGCGGCATGCAGCCGGAAATGCGCCTTCGGGAATTTATCGGCCGTTTAACGCCGCCCAGCCCGCTGGACCTGGACATCGAGAAAGGGCAGGGGCTGCTTGCAAATCATGATTGGAACGATGCGGAAAGCGTTCTGCGCAAGGCGTTGGAGCAGCGGCCTGAATCGGTAGCCATTCAACTGGGCCTGGCGAAAGCCCTGCTGGCGCAAGACAAACCGGAAGAAGCGCTGGAATTGTTGAAAGCCATCCCCTCGGGACGCGAATACAACCAGGCGCAGCTTTTGCTGCCGTACGCCGAAAGCTTGCTGCAATTTAAACAGGATTTGCTGCCGGACGAAAATACGCTGGACGCCATTTTCCGCAACAGCATCCGACTGGCGGGGCAGGGAAAATTCCCGCCGGCCCTGGATGGCATGCTGGACATTTTGCGCGCTGACAAGCGCTTTCGCGGCGGATTGGTCAAACAATCAATCCTGGGTATTTTGGAGATCATGGGCGAGGATGACCCGCAGACGCGCGGCTTCCGCGCCGAGCTGGCCACTATTCTATTCTAAAGCCGTCCGCAGGCCCCGCAAAAGGGGCCTGTTTTTTTTATTCCAGCGGCAGAAAATTCCCATACAAAAATTACGGAGAAAAGATCTTCCGGATCTGACAATTTTGTAATGGATTCCGATTCTTAAATCCTCGTTTCAAGATTGTCATACAATCTTGAATTGGTTATAATTGTTCAAGGATTTATTTCCATGGATAAACGGATCAGCCGGAAATTTTTTAATGACAGGGCCGAGCATTGGGATGAAACGGTCCGCAATAACGACCCCCAAAAACTGCGCAGCATGGCTGACAGGCTTATTATCAAAAACGACGACCGCGTTCTGGACGTTGGCACCGGTACTGGTGTTTTCATCCCCCATATCGCTGAAAAATTGAACGGCGGCGGAAAAATCATCTCGATGGATTACGCCATCAATATGCTCTACAGGGCGAACGCGAAATTCCCGCAAAACGGCAGCCTGCGCTACATTTGCGCCGAAATTGAGACATTGCATATGAACAGCGATGTTTTCGACGTCGCCACCTGTTACTCAACCTTTCCCCATTTTCACGACAAGCCTAAAGCATTGGATAATTTAAGACACTTGTTAAGAAGCAATGGTATATTGTATATCTGTCACACGGCCGGCAGGGAAACCATCAACGATATTCACAGGAATATCCCGGATTTTCAAGACCACCTTATCCCCGACAACGAATCCATGACGCAATTATTGAAGGATGCCGGTTTTACGGACATATTTATAGAAGATGACAGCGAATCGTACCTGGTGAAAGCCAGAAACGGCGCTTGAAGAAATTTTTCAAGTACCAACATAGACAGGGAAATCCACCAAGCTAAACGGGTTTCGAATGAAGAAAAACTTGAAAGAGAATGATGAAAGGCAAGGAGGTGAGGGCGTTCCAAAAATACATATATTTTCCATCCAACACTTTACTAAAAAAATATAAGGAGAAATTTAAATGAATAAGAGACTACTTGCTATTCTGGCGATCCTGATGGTCGGTTCATTACTGTTCACCGCCTGCGGATCCGCCAAAGCTGAAGAAGCTGCCCCGGCTGAAGAAGCTGCCGCAGAAGAAGCCGCTCCTGCGGAAGAAGCTGCCGCTGAACCCGAGTTCACCTGCGCACTGATCACCCCCAATCCCCTGGGCGACCGCTCATTCATCGATTCGTCCGCCCGTGGCATTGAGCAGGCCAACGCAGAACTGCCCGTTAAATGCGACATCATCGAAACCAACGGTGTTTCCGAACACGAAGCTGCCCTGCGCGGCGCCATCGCCGAAGGATACGACATGGTTTTGGGCCTGGCGATCGACGCGGAGCTTTTTGTGAACCTGGCGAATGAATTCCCGGATCAGAAGTTCTCGTCCCCCTCGGAACTCTTCGTCGAATCCCTGCCCGCCAACCTGGTTTCTTACCAGGCTGAAGTGCACGAATCCAGCTTCCTGGCCGGCATTGCCGCAGGCATGATGACCGAAAGCAAGATCCTGGGCGTGGTCAATGGCGGCGATTCTCCGTCCATGAACCAGTTCACCTATGGTTTCGAGCAAGGCGTTTGGGAAGTTTGCCCCGACTGCCAGGTGCTCGTGAGCTACCTCGGTTTCGAATTCTCCAACCCCACCCTGGGTTTGGAAACCGCATTGGCCCAGTATGACCAGGGCGCGGACATCATCTACCAGGTTGCCGGCCGCTCCGGCGAAGGCGTTCTGGAAGCAGCCGCCCAGGTTGACAAATACGCCATCGGCGTCGATTCCAACCAGGACTACATCCAGCCCGGCCACGTACTCACCTCCGTGATCAAGCGCGTTGACAAATGCACCTACGATTCCATCGCCAGCGTGGTCAACGGCACATTCGAGGGCGGAAGATTCATCTCCAACGGTTTGGCCGAAGGCTTCTCCGGCCTCTCGTGGGATGAGGGTTCAACCGCTTTCGAAGAAAGCGGCCCCGCCGAAATGGTAGCCAAACTGCCCGAAGTCAAGGCGAAGGTTGAAGAATACCGTGCCAAGATCCTGTCCGGCGAATACAAAGTTTGCGACTCCCTGGTTCCCGAAACCGACGAGTGCGTAGCTGTACTTGCCCATTAATTGATTCAATTCTTATAAACAAGACCCCGGCGTTCGCTGCCGGGGTCTTTACCGGAGGACGATCGCATGGCACACGCATTAGAAATGAAAGGGATCACCAAATACTTTAGTTCGACCGATGTGCAGGCGAATAGCAATGTCGATTTGACTGTGGAAGCAGGTGAAGTGCTTGCTCTGGTGGGGGAAAACGGCGCCGGAAAAACCACCCTGATGAACATCCTGTACGGTTTGATCAAAGCGGATGCAGGCGAGGTTTTCATCGATGGAGAAAAAATCCAGATCAACCACCCTGACGACGCCATCAAGAACGGCATCGGCATGGTGCACCAGCATTTCAAACTGGTCCCATCCTTTACTGTCGCCCAAAACATCATCCTGGGCATGGAGCCCAACAAGGCCGGTTTCCTTTCGCCAAAGCAGGAGAACGCCGCAATTCTGGAATTATCCCAAAAATTCAATTTACCGGTCGATCCCAAAGCGCAAATTCGGGACCTGCCGGTCGGCATGCAGCAGCGCGTTGAGATCCTGAAAGTACTGGAACGCAAGGCCAAGATATTGATCCTGGATGAACCCACCGCCGTTTTGACTCCCCAAGAAGTCAAGGAACTGATGGCCGTCGTACGCGACTTGGCAAAACGAGGCTATTCCGTAATTTTTATCACTCATAAATTAATCGAAGTCATGGAAGTCGCCGACCGCGTCAGCGTGATGAGAGCCGGCAAAATGGTGGGAACCAAGAAAGTCACTGAAACTAATATCCCAGATTTGGCGCGCATGATGGTGGGACGCGAAGTTTTGCTGCGTGTAAAAAAGGAAACCATCCAACGCGGCAAGCCTGTTTTTGAAGCCAAAGATATCAGCGTGTCGGATGTGAACGGTCTGGCAGCCATTTCGCACGTGTCTTTTGACGTGCACGAAGGCGAGATTGTCGGCATTGCCGGCGTGAGCGGCAATGGCCAAACCGAATTGGTGGAAGTCATCTCCGGCATGCGTCCGTTGGATGGCGGGAAGATTTTCCTGAATGGTAAGGATAGATCGGAAGAGCACACGTCTGAAC
>CALGUJ010000275.1 GCA_937902055.1 uncultured Pelolinea sp. | reverse complement strand
CAGCATTTCGGAAAAGGCGCGGTTGAATTGAGTTTGGTCGAAGCGGTGTTCAGTTTCGGCATGATCGCCGGCGGGATCATGCTGAGTGTTTGGGGTGGATTCAAGCGCCGCATTATGACAACTTTAAGCGGGATCATGGGCATTGCCGTGAGCACGGCGATCATCGCGGTGGCAAAACCCAGCGAATTCCTTTGGGCGGTAACCGGTATGGGGATCACCGGTTTTATGATGCCTATCACGAACGGGCCGATTTCAGCCATCATGCAAGCGCACGTTGAACCGGAAATTCAGGGCAGGGTATTCACGATGACCAACAGTTTGATGAGCGCCATGGTACCAGTCAGCATGCTGGTGGCGGCGCCCGTGGCGGAATGGATTGGCATTCGCGGATGGCTGGCGCTGGCTTCGGCCGGATGCCTGGTGATCGGCGTTACCTGTTTTTGCGTTCCCGAATTGATGGATGTGGAAAATCCGCTTTCATCAAAAAGGAATTAGGCGGAAGCCAGAATTTTTAGAGCGACAAGCAGAATGGAGATCGCCACAGCCCCAATAGTGACCAGGCGTGGGTTCTTGGGCTGGCGGATGATCACATTGCCCAGCGTGATGGTGGATTCCACGCCGTAAGTCGGGCCGGCAAACCAGGCATAGAACAATCCGCCCAACATGCCTCCAATGTGGCCCCAATTATCGATGCCCGGATTCAATCCCAACATCAGGTTGATCGCCACCACCATCAAGATGTTCATTAAAAGAGGGCGGGCCGCGCTGCCCAACAAGAAGCGGTTTTTGTAGATGTAAACGCCCTGGGCGGCGATCAGGCCGAAAATGGCAGTCGAAGCGCCCAATGAGGGATTTTTCGATAGCAGGAAAGACAGCGTATTGCCCCATAAACCGCCGATCAGGTACAAGGTGATAAACGACGAAATCCCATACCGGCGCTCAAGTCCAGGGCCGATACTATAAAGCGCATACATATTAAAGGCAATGTGCAGAAAAGAACCATGCAGCAGGATCGGCGTGATCAGGCGCCAGAATTCCCCTTGCAGGATGAACTCGTTGATCTTTGCCCCAAATAGCAGCAGGTAATCATATCCAAACAACCAGTCTGACAGATTTTGTAGCAGGTAACAGATTATCGTTACGGCGATGATATAAAAGGAAATTGGAAATTGTCTTTTCATTTACGGTTAGATGGTGACCTTGCGCGGATTGGCGCGTTGATGCTCGGCGGTGATGATCGCCTCGATGACATGCACGGTTTGGCTTAACTGGTTTTGCTCGTTGACCACCAGATAATCAAAATCGCGCGCCTTGATCAGTTCGTCCTTCACGGTGGCGATGCGGGTATCCAGGTCTTTCTCCTGGCTCAACCTGCGCCCGCCCAGGCGTTTGAACCAATCCTCCTGGCTGGAAGGCAGCAGGAAAATCAGGATGGCTTGCGGATAGATCTTTTTGATTTTTTCAGCCCCCTGCACATCCAACCGCAGCACCACATCCTTGCCGCTGGTCATGGCTTCGCGGATCTGATTTTTGGGAACTCCCTTGTAATCATCATAGACATGCGAATACTCGATGAATTCGTCGTTGGAGATCATCTCTTCGAATTTTTCCCGGCTGACGAAAAAATAATCGACCCCTTCTTTTTCATCCGGGCGCGGCGCGCGCGTGTTAACGGTGACCACGTGGTGAACGGGCAATGAACTGTTTTTCAACGCGCGCAGCACTGAATCTTTACCGACTCCGGAAGGACCGGAGATCACGATCATCAAGGAAACTTTTTCCAGGATAGCGAAATCAACGGAAATATTATTCAAATCAGCTCTATTTATTCGAAAAGGTTTTGTATGATTATAATTGAAAACCATTAGCGGTTTTTCGGGAGAAGCGTGCCGAACTACGAATACATTTGCGATGATTGTCACAAGCGGTTTACGCTCGCTATTTCATATTCGGATTACGGGCGGAAAAAAGAAGCTTGCCCCGCTTGCGGGAGCAGCCGGGTAAGACGGCGTATCGGCCGCGTGCGCCTGGGGCATTCCGCTGATGCGCGAATGCAGCAATTTCAGGACCTGGCTGACCCAAAGAGCATGGATTCACTGGAAAGTGAACCCCGCGAAATGGGCAGGCGCCTGCGTAAATTGAGCGAAGAAATTGGCGGGGATATCAGTCCGCAATTCAATGATGTGGTTGAGCGCCTTGAGAGCGGCCAATCGACTGATGAGATTGAGAGCGCTTTACCGGATGATTCCCCATCCGGCCAGAGCGATGATACGGACCTGGAACCGAGGACTTAATACGCATTGACCAGGGTAAAGAGCTGGTCGGGCGAGGTCAAGTCGCTGACCGCGGTCAGGAATTCAGCCAGCGAGCGCGAGCGCAGCCTTAGGGCACGGA
>CALGUJ010000274.1 GCA_937902055.1 uncultured Pelolinea sp. | reverse complement strand
CGCTGGAATAAGCCGATTTGACCATCGGCCCGCCGCCAGTGGCGATCACCAGGTCGACCTTGCTCATCAGTTCCTTGGACAATTCCACGCTGGGCTCTTCGATGGCCTGGATCAGGTCCAAGGGAGCGCCGGCTTTGCGTAACCCCTCACGCAAGGTGGATACCACCAGTGCAGCGGTTTGTTTGGCATGCGGATGCGGCGCAAAAATAATCGCGTTGCGGCATTTTAAGGCCGGCAAGCTCTTGGAAGGCAGGGTGGCCTCGCAATTGGTGACCGGTGTCAACGCACCGATCACGCCCACCGGTTTGGCAATCTTGATCAAACCTTTTTGGGGATCCTCCTCGATTACGCCAACCGTCTTGACGCCTTGCATATCCCGTAAAGTGCCGAGGGTTTTCTTCTGATGCTTCAGCACTTTGTGCTCGTACACACCCATGCCGGTTTCATCCACCGCCAGGCGCGCGATCTTTTCCGCGTTTTTGTAAGTTTCCCACCCGGCCGCCGCGACCATCAGGTCCACTTTATCCTGCGGCCAGTATTCAATTTCCAGTTGAGCACTACGTGCCCGTTGAATCAATTCATCAATGCTGAGCTGCATGTCACGCCTTCTTCACATCCGGATTGGGGAGCATGAAATCGCGGATGACTCCCTGCAATTCGTGATAGGACTCGATAAACCCGCGCAGCGTGCGCACAGTGGCGCCATAGGTGTCAAATTCCTCCACCTTCAACCCGTCCTCATCGTAAGCTTTGCGGAACTCGGCAAAATGCTTGTAGAGCGAGTCCACAATGGCCGGCGGGACGGGATCCTGCATGCGTTCCTTGACCTCGATGTCCGAGTTGTTGAAGAGCACCTGCCACGAATACGGGATGGTCAGCACCACGTCCCCGCCGATCAGTTCCGACCAGTGCATGTGATGGCGGTAGGCGGCCGCCAGCAAGCGAGTGCGGTACTTGCGCTGCTGGTAGATGCCATAAGCTTTCTTGAAGCAGGCAATGCCCGCCCAATCCAGGTCACCGGGAGTGACAGTGATACCGTCTTTCTTGGCCACCACCTTGATCCAGTCATCCGTGCGGCCGATCATGATGGTGCACACGTGGAACATGTTATCCACCGGTTTGCCGTCTTTTTCACGGCGGTTCATTCCTCGTTCCAGCGCTTCGGCCACCGCGATGGCCTGCGGCACCGTAAAACAGACGGTCGCGTTGATGTTCACGCCATTATAGGCTGCCTCTTCAATCGCTTCCACGCCGGCGGCGGTCACCGGGATTTTGACCTGGATGTTGGGCGCCAGCGTATTGAAATGAATGGCCTGCTCTGCCAGCAATTTGGCGTTGCGGTAGTTGGCGGGGTTGGTCTGGATGGAAATCCTTCCTTTACGGCCATTTTCTTTTTGGAACACCGGGAAAAGCAATTTTGCGCCTTTCACCGCCATTTCTTCAATGATCTGCCATGAAATTTGCGCCTCGCACCAATCCGGATTTTGCGTGATCAAATCCCGGATGCGCGGTCCCCATACGGGCATTTCCTCTTTCAGCACTGCGGCAACGATCGTCGGATTGGTGGTTGCGCCCACCGCCCCGTTTTCGATTGCGTAATTCAACTCCCTGGTCGAGCAGGAATCGTTCCACACGTCCGTCTTGGTGGTCGATACCGTTTCGTGCAGGGGGCTTTTATATTGATTACTCATTAAAAACTCCTGTTGGTTTAGAAATGACATCCAAAGAATTCGAGCTCAAATTCCGGATATTAACCTTGTAACTGTTTCTCCCAAAATAAAGCCGTATGTTCCACCGCCGTGCGGTCGTCGGGCAAGGGTAAAATCTCGGAGATCACCGGTCCCTGATACCCGATAGCTTTCAAGGTTCTCAGGATCTCGTCGAAATCCGTATTTCCCTGTCCCGGCGCGCGGCGCGTGTTATCGGCTAAATGCACGTATCCCAATCGGCCGCCCGCATCCAAAAAAGCCTGCTTCAAACTGGCCTCCTCGATATTCATGTGAAAAGTATCCAGCAGCAATTTCAATGAAGGGATCTTCAGCTCCTCGAGCAGGTCGATCCCCTCACGGGCAGTCAAAATCCAGTTGGCTTCATAGCGATTGATCGCTTCTATTAAGATGGTCACACCATGTTCCAACGCCCACTGCGCGCATTGGCGGATGGAATCCACCCCGCATTCGTATTGGCGGAGTTGTTGATCGGGGGTGCCGGCCAGACGGCCGCGCACACCCCCGATGATCACGCGATTGGCCCCCAGTTCCTTCGAGAGGAGCACCATATTTTTGATGTGTTCGACGGCATGCCCGCGCAGGGCATCGTCCGGCGCGCACAGGCACAGCGAATCGAACAGGCAGGCCTGGCCGGTGGCCAGCGCCGAAACTCTCAGGTCGTACTTTTTCAGCCAGGCCTTCAGTTCCTCGCGGTCGACGTCATCGGTCTTGCGCAAGCTGAGTTCGACGTACCTGAAGCCATTCTCGTGCAAGGTTTTCAGGCCCTCTTCCAACCTTCCGGTGAAAAGCACCGGACCGAAAGCCGTTGGCCGGGGTGAAAGCGCCAAACCGGTTTGAAAGGACATCAACATAGTCATCTACCTGCTTCCATAATTTCGCTGTAAGCGGACTTTTTCACAAGCCTTTTATAAAGATCTAATCAGTACGACCGAAAAAAATATCCGGTTCTACCTTGATCGCCGTTTCGGATTGAATCCCGTTTCATTTTTTATGGACTCACAGGATTGTCCCGATCATCTTCTTCAGGACAATCCTCTGAAATTAAATTCCAAGCAGTTTTGAACTATTGGTAACCAGCATGGTTACGATATCTTTTTCTGATATGCCCATTGCCAGAAGTAGACGAATATAAAGTTTCATGCCCTCAAGCGGCGGCGGATTCAGCATCGAACCAAAATCGGTTGCCATAACGCACTTTTCAGGACCAACCTTTTCAATAATCTTTAAGACCTCTGTCCGATCACAGGTCGGATTATTGAAATGGGGGAAAGCACTATAAAGGTATAAACCGATATAAGCGCCGAGTTTGCTGATCTCAGCCATTTGATCAATGGACATGCGATTAACACTCCATTGCGGGTGGGTTAATAATATTTTCTTTACTCCATATTTCTGAGCTTGCTCGGTCATAATAAAGCGCTCTTTTGTCCCGGTATGGTCAAGGTCGAGAATTACATCATGCTTTGCTACAAGTTTGAAAATCTCAATCAATTCCGGAACAGGGTTATCGTTACCATCGAGCATTTCGATTCCCTTGGTGGTTTCTTCGAGAACTCTCATATGGTGTGCAGCATCATGGCTGGGGAGCCAAATGATTTTGGCACCTAGCTTAAGGCTCGTTTCAACTGCAATAGGATTCAAACCTCCCACCGACCAGTTTAAAACTACACCGCCAAAAGCATTAAAGGGGCGAGGTTCCTCATCTTTTTCTTTTGCGTACTTCTCAATAATCTGATTAATAAAATAAACCATCGGTGCGGTATCCGAGTGCATGCTTTTACAGACAATTGCACGCATACCGGCATCATATGCCTGTTTGGCCATCCAACCGAAATCCCAACCGGTATCAACCAGCGCTTCCGGGTAGCCATGAACATGCATATCAATGCCACCCTTGAGGATATGCATTACTTCCTCTTCATTGATATTTCCCTTCGCACCGAATTCTTCTACCGTGTGGTAACTCAGTTTTGCGCGTTCTCTCCAAAGAGGGGTTAAAGACTCTTCGGTAATACTTGAATATTTCGTGTTCATTTGAATGCCCTTTTCAGATATTCGATATATTTGTGATATTCTTTTCAATCAATGTGAACTGTAATCAATCGGAGGAGCATCTTTGATACCTATGGCAAAACAAAAACAATGGATTGGTGCATTATCACTGACAGGCCACATCGAATGTTCGACGTTTGGTGGAATACGGATTAAATCTCCCTGTGCGACCAATTCGACTTCGTCTCCAACCTGCATATATCCTCGTCCATAGGTTACGTAATAAAATTCATAGGTTGGATGAGAATGTGGATTTACTTTTC
>CALGUJ010000273.1 GCA_937902055.1 uncultured Pelolinea sp. | reverse complement strand
GCCTGAAAATCGGATGCAAAAATAAATCAAACAGGTATACTGTGACCATGCAAAACTTACCTCCCCTTTCCGTCATGTATCGGGCGTTCACCCGGCGCGATCCTTCTTTCGAAGGAGTTTTCTACGTTGGTGTGAAAACCACCGGCATCTTTTGCCGTCCCACCTGCCCTGCCAGAAAACCTAACCCGGAAAACATCGAATATTTTCCGTCGTCTAACGATGCCCTGTATGCCGGCTACCGTCCCTGCTCGCGCTGCAAGCCGTTGGATCGGGAGAATAACAAACCTGAAATGCTCTCCCGCCTGGTTGATGCCATCGACCAATCGCCCGATCACCGCGTCAGCGACAAGGACCTGAAAAGCATGCACATCGATCCTTCCACCGCCCGCCGCCAGTTTAAAAAATATTATGGCATGACTTTCCAGGCCTACCAGCGCGCCCGCCGCATGGGCAGCGCCTTGCACGAAATCCGCGCCGGCCAGCCGGTCATCGCCGCGCAGATTGAAGGAGGTTTCTCCTCCGCCAGCGGCTTCTGGCAGTCCTTCCGGCAGGTGTTTGGAACCGCCCCCAGCCGGGCGGCGCAGGTCGAATACCTGCTGGCGCGCTGGATCGATACGCCCCTCGGCGCCATGCTGGCGATCGCCGATGATTCCGGCTTATACCTGCTCGAATTTGTCGATCGCCGCGCCCTGGAAAGGGAAATCCTGCAATTGCGCAAACGCACCGGCGCTTACATCGTGCCGGGTGATAATCCCGTTCTGTCAGCCGCCGCCAAGGCGTTGCAGGATTATTTCAATGGATCGAGCGTTGCTTTTGATCTGCCGCTGGTGCTGGTCGGTTCGGAATTCGAAAAATCGGTCTGGGCGCTGCTGCAAACCATCCCCCCCGGTGAAACCCGTTCCTATTCCTGGATGGCGGAGCAGTTGGGCAGGCCGCAGGCCTCCCGCGCCATCGGCCAGGCCAACGGCCGCAACCACCTGGCGCTCATTGTTCCCTGCCACCGCGTCATCCGCGCCGACGGCAGCCTGTGCGGTTACGGCGGCGGCCTGTGGCGCAAGCGCTGGCTGCTGGAACACGAGATCCGGCACTTTGCCTCCTCCGTCCAAATTTAAAAAAGGTCGTTTAAATCCATTGGCATAACCCGGTGGATTTTTATTTTTCGTATATACCTTCTTGCGGGTTTCTTTAACTATAATTGACTTGTAAGGCCATCAAGTTTTAAGTAACCATCTATTTTTGATGATTTGAGCAAAGTCAAAAATCTGCGAGGAGATGAATTAATGAAAAAAGCGGATATCGGTTTGATCGGTCTGGCGGTCATGGGCCAAAATCTGGTCTTGAATATGATCGACCACGGGTTCACGGTTGCCGTGTTCAACCGCACTGTTTCGAAGGTGGATGAATTCGTGAATGCCTCCGGGCAGAACGAAAAGCTCCTCGGCGCGAAATCCCTCGAGGAGTTCGTTGCCGCCCTGCAAAAACCGCGCCGGGTCATGCTGATGGTCAAGGCCGGCGATCCGGTGGATGAGTTTATCGAACACTTGCTGCCGCTGCTGGAATCCGGCGATGTCATCATCGACGGCGGCAATTCCAACTACGAGGATACCATCCGCCGTACAGTCTACGTTGAATCCAAAGGGCTGTATTACATCGGTACGGGCGTCTCCGGCGGCGAAGAAGGCGCGCGTTTCGGGCCTTCCATCATGCCCGGCGGTTCTCCGGCTGCCTGGCCGGCTGTCAAACCCATTTTTCAAAGCATTGCCGCCAAAGTCGGCGATCCGCAGGCCCCCTGCTGCGACTGGGTCGGCGAGAACGGCGCCGGCCATTACGTCAAGATGGTGCATAACGGCATCGAATACGGCGACATGCAGTTGATCGGTGAAGCCTACCACTTCATGAAGGAAGGCCTGGGTATGAGTACCGCCGAGATCCACCAAACTTTCGCCGAATGGAACAAAGGCAAGCTGGATTCATACCTGATCCAGATCAGCGCGGATATCTTTGCCTTCGAGGATGAGGACGGGTTGCCCTTGGTGGATAAGATCCTCGATACCGCCGGCCAGAAAGGCACCGGTAAATGGACCGGGATTTCCGCCCTGGAATTGGGCATCCCGCTTTCCTTGATCGTTGAAGCCGTCCTGAGCCGCGGGCTATCCGCCTTGAAGGAAGAAAGGGTGAAAGCCTCCCAGGTATTGAAAGGCCCCCGGCCATTGCTTTCCGGCGATAAAAAGGCGCTGCTGGCCGACCTGCACGACGCGCTGTACGCTTCCAAGATCATCTCCTATACGCAGGGCTACATGCTCATGCGCGCAGCCGCTGAGGAGTACCGCTGGAACCTCAACTACGGCGGGGTGGCGCTCATGTGGCGCGGCGGCTGCATCATCCGCTCGGTTTTCCTGGGCAGGATTAAAGAAGCATTCGATAAGAATCCCGGCCTGCGCAACTTGCTGCTGGATCCTTACTTCAAAGTGGAAGTGGAAAACGCGCAGCCTGCCTGGCGCCGCGTGATCTCCGCCGCGGTGCTGAACGGCATCCCCATGCCGGCCATGTCCAGCGCCCTCTCCTTCTACGATGCCTACCGGCGCGCCTGGCTGCCGGCTAACCTGCTGCAGGCGCAGCGCGACTACTTTGGGGCGCATACCTACGAACGCCTCGATCAACCGCGCGGCCAGTTCTTCCATACCAACTGGACCGGCCGCGGCGGCGATGTCACTTCCAACGCCTATAACGCCTGAAAAAATCGGACCGGATAGTAAATAAAAATTGAACGCATCCCCCGGGGTTGTTCTGATGAGGAAGACCGGGGGGATGCGGTGCCAGTGTTGCGATTGATTGATGATGAGGTTCGCCCGGCTGTCCGTTCGGCTTTGGTTCTCGTTGAAGACAGCCGGTAATTGGATGAACTAATTCAACGGTTTCAGGTACCCGCCCCCCTTCAGAGTGTAAATTTTCCCTTTTAGGTAAATATTGGCGTTCGAGTTGTAATACACGGTGTACCCGTTGCCGGTGATGTTGGTCACAGAGTTGCCGGAAATGCCATCCACGTCGCTCAGCTTGGTGAGGTATGAGTTGCCGGTCACGTTCCAACTGCTGGTGGCGTCCAAAATCAGGTTGGCGTTGTAAGCCGTGTATTCCGAGTTGATCATCCCCTCAAATGTCGCTCCGTCCTTCAGCTCAAGAGACACCTTGCTGGAGTTATCCACCACCACCTTGCCCGCCAGGTTGCTTCCTTCTGCAGTCACGGAAAGCTCGCCGCCCTCGCCGCTTTCGCCAGCCTGCGCCAGGATCAAGATTCCCGATTTGGCGCTGGCTGAAACCTTGCTGAGCGCAACCGTTCCCACCGCATCGCTATTGGCGATCAAGGCGCCGCTGCTGCCGCTGTTGGTCAAAGAACCGCCACTCATGGTGAAAGAAGCGCCGCTATTCTCGTTATCCGGCTGCTGATAAAAAGATACTGCCGGTTGGTCTTCGGCGCTGGTGGAGAGGTCACTGTCGACAGCGCTGACCGAGCTGGTTCCTTCGATGGCCACTGCCGGGGATGCGCTGGCAGCCACGCTCGAATTGCTGATGCTTACCTCGCCGCTGGCACTCGCGCTGACTCCGGCAGAGTTGGCGCCGCTGGTGCCGGCCGAACTGCCATCAAGCGTGATCGCCGCGTTCCCGTGATCGGTGGCGACCGCGCTTGAATTCTCTCCGCTCGTTGTCAGGGTGGCATTACTCACGGTCATGCTGGCTTCAAGCGCAGCCATCAGCGCCGGGGCGTTATCGCCGCTGGTTTCGATTGTGGTATCCAGCACGGTTCCATTGGTCTCGCCGCCCCGCACGTAAACGCCGGCTGCTCCTGCGCCGCTGGTCTTTACCGTGCTGTAAAGCACCTTCAGCGTGCTCTTGTCGGTTCCCAGGATGGCGGCGTTCTGCCCGAACAGGCTGCTGTTTTCCAGCGAGGTGCTATCGCCGCTCTTGGTCACGTTGGCATACCCAACCGTCAGCGTGCCGCCGCTGGTTACCAGGGCGGCCGAAAGATTGTCTTCCGCCGCGTCGATATCCTCGTGCGTCTTGTTGTAGGTTTTATTGCCGATTTCGACTACTGCCGCGATTTCCTGCTCCGTGTTTTGGGTGGCGGCATCAACCGGCTCGCCGGTTTGAGGGGCCGCGGTCGGTTCTGTCGTAGCGGTAGCTTCAACTGTCGGGGTTGCGGCTGCGGTTGGCGTTGCTTCAACAACCGGCGCTTCGGCTCCGGCTGCCTTCTCATCCATCGGCGGTCTCCCTTCTGGCATATCCGCCGGAGGTGTTCCCTGCGGCGCTCCTTCCGGACGCGCCGGCATATCCGCTGACCCGGCCGGTGCGCTGCCCGTGCCGCAGGCGCTCAACGCGACCGCCAGGATCAGGAGCGCTGCAACAAAAGGTATCTGATGTCTACTCATGATTTTTTCTCCAAACTGCACATCTGCTTCATTTTTCCTGAAAACAGCTATAGTTTAAATGATGTCATCCCGGAAAAAATAACAATCCATTTATATCATCATCTCTTTTTCCAGCATCGGTCTGAAGAATGAAAACCGGTAAAATCCCCGTAAATCTTTTATCAGAAAAAAAGCCGGATTTTTTCCGGCTTTTCGTCACTACTCCCCGATCATTTCGTTGATCTTCTTGATCCCGTTGGGGATGATGGCTTCCACCAGCTTCTGTCCATATTCGCGTGAAGCCCGCCGCGGGTAGCGCCTGCGGATGTATTCCGGGATGCCCGGCATGGGCAATTCAATCGTCTCCGGCGCGTTCACCATGTCCACCGTCTCGGGATAGTAATAGAGCATCATGGAAGTCTCCCACTCCGCGGCGTGGTCGCTGGCGTACGGCCAGGTCAGGCTCACGTCGCCCAGGTCTTCGATGTATTCCTCGCAAAATTGCGGCGGCGCCATGAAATATCCCTGGATTTCTTTCACCTGTTCGATCCCGGCCATGATGGCGTTGTAATGCTCGTTCTCAAAGTGCCCGCTCATCAGGATGGCTTTTTTAAAACCCATCTTGGCATAGCCGCGCAGCAGCTCCGCGATCAGGTTCGCCAGCGTTTCTTCCGAGATGGTGTTCACCGTGCCGAAATAGCCTTCTTCCGGTTTCAGGTTGCGGCTGATGCCGCACGCCAGCGTGGGCGCCACCACCACGCCCGTCCCGCTGGAAATATCTTCGCACACCTTTTCGGTGATCAAGGTATCCACGCCCAGCGGCAGGTGGCCGGAATGCCATTCGATCGTGCCGATCGGGATCAGGATCAGCGGTTTTTCCGCCGCGATTGCCTTTACTTCATTGATTCGTAATTCGGTCAGACGTTTGGGGTTCATTTTCTTCCTTTTTTAAGGGTTCAATAGATCAAGGTCAGGGCGATATTGTAGGCATGATCGCTGATGCGTTCCAGGTTGCGCAGCGATTCCACGAAAATAGTGTCGGCCTCGG
>CALGUJ010000272.1 GCA_937902055.1 uncultured Pelolinea sp. | reverse complement strand
AGATTGCGTAAGACCAAAAAGTATTGTCATCCTGAGGAGCATAGCGACGAAGGATCTCGGAGGGTTTTTCAATGGCTGTCGAGCAACATTATTGTTGTTCTGGCCGGGATTCCTCACTGCGTTCGGAATGACGCTGTTTTGCGAGGTTGGAATCTCTCCTTACATCTGTGGGCATCCTGATATAAAGCCTTATCGGTGTTTTTCCGTGTTCATCTGTGGTTAATAAAGAGCTCGGAACGACAGATCCGATGGAATTTCCATCTGTGGGCATCTGGACATAAAGTTTTGTCGATGTTTATCCGTGTTTATCTGTGGTTAATAAAGAGCTCGGAACGACAGATCCGATGGAATTTCCATCTGTGGGCATCCGGACATAAAGTTTTATCCGTGTTTATCTGTGGTTAATTTCTTGCCCGCCGGCTGTTGAGATACATCACCACTCCCAGCGCGAAGCCCGCGATAGTCAGGTAGGACATATTGCGGAACAAGACCACCGATCCGGAAGCTTCATAGATCACCCCGCTGATCAGCGCGCCGGTGCCGACGCCCAAACCGGAAAGCACCCCGCCGCGGATGGCTTGCGCCGTGGTCCCCAGTTGTTTGGGCGCGCGTTCGTTCACGAATGCCACGCTGCCGGACTGGATCAATGCGTACCCTGCCCCGCCGAAGACCTGGAAAAAAGGAATGGCGATCGGGTTGCGGATCAGGGAAAGCCCGAACAGCCAGGCAAACAGAACCAGGAATGAAAGCAGCATCATTTTTCCCGGGCCGATCTTGGCTAAAATCTTGTTGGCGATTGAAAAAGCCACTATCTCGCCCACCAGCGATATCGACAGGGCGATACCCATCAAGGTCGAACTGCCGCCCAGCGATTTGATGTGCAGGAAAAGGAAGTTGCCGATGGCGGATTCGCCGATGCCCCAGATGGCGATCAGCAGCAGCACCGGCAGCATGCCCGGCTGGCGCAGCATCTCCCCGATCATCTTGATGTTGGGGCGTTCTTCCGGTTTGACCTCGATCTTGTGTCCCTGAGGCATGCCAATGGTGTTGATCAGAAATATGACCAGGAAGATAATGCAAATATAGAAAATGATCCCATAACCCCGGTTCAGTTTATCGACCAGGAAACCGGTTACCAGCACCATGATCCCCCAGCCGATCGAGCCGCCCACGCGGATCTTGCCGTAATCTGCCGGGTTTTCCAGCGCAGTCAGGGTGGTCTGGTCCATGATGGAAGTGAAAGGCGCGTTGATGATCGAATACATGAAGACGATCGGCAGAAACGCCAGGAAACTGCGCGCGGCGGGGTAAAGCGCCATCACCGCGATCATCGCCGCAGCGCACAGGCGCAGGATCAATTTATGTTTTTTGGAAACGTCCGAAAGAAAAGCCAGCAGGATGCTGCTGACCATGGACACGAAAAACGGGATACTGCTGAGTTGGCCGATTTGCGTGCCTTTCAGGTTGACACTCTCGTAATACACGCTGATGTACGGCAAAATGGCGGCCGCCCCGGCCCAATAAATGAAATATGCCAGCCACAGGTTGACCTGGGCTCCTTTGGATGTGTTGATGAAGGCGCGAGCGCGCGAGATCAAATCAGGTTTTTGCATGGACGCCACAAAATATCCCTTGTTGAATGAGTTGTTGTTGCAGCCAGCCGATTAAATTTCCACCACCTGGCCGTAATCCGGGTAGCTGACCGCGCGGATGTTCTCCGCCTGCAATTTTTCCATCAGGATGGCGGCCGGGTTTTCTTCCCCGTGCACCAGGAAGATATGCTTGAGGCCGTTTTGGTTGGCCGCTTTGGCGTAGTCGATCAGCATGGCTTGCCCGGCGTGCGCCGAAAGCCCGCCGATGGTGGCCACTTCCGCGCGCACGGGCATCTCTTCGCCGAAAATGCGCACCTTGGGTTGGCGTTCCGCCAGGCGCCGGCCGAGTGTATCGGGCGCCTGCCATGAAACGATGCAAATGGTGTTACGCGGGTCTTCGATGTTGTGCGCCAGGTGGTGCAGGATGCGCCCGGTTTCCGCCATGCCCGATGCGGAGATGATCACCATGGGCTGGTCGATGGTATTTATTTCCTTGGATTCGGACACGCTGCGCGTGTAGCGCAAACCGGGAAAATCGAGCGCCGGGTGATGGCCGCTTTGCATGAACTGGTGTGTTTCATCGTCGAAATAATCGGGATGCCTGCGGAAAACCTCGCTGGCATTGATGGCCAGCGGGCTGTCGACAAATACCGGTATGCGTGGGATTTCGCCGTCGCTGATCATGCGGTTGAGGTCGTAGACCAGTTCCTGGGTGCGCCCGACCGCGAAAGCCGGAATGACCACCTTGCCGCCGCGCGCCACCGTGCGTTTCACTATGTCGCGGAATTCAGCGTATGCCAGGTCCGGGTCGCGGTGCGGCTTGTCGCCGTAGGTGCATTCCATCATCAGGTAATCCACGTCTTTCGGCAGCACCGGATCGGCG
>CALGUJ010000271.1 GCA_937902055.1 uncultured Pelolinea sp. | reverse complement strand
CTCTTGTCAGGGACGAATCTCCCCAAGCCTGTATACACAAGATGATAGAATTAGCCTTGAAGTCAATTTGAATAACGGAGCAAACCCAATGGCAAAAGACAAGAAAATTCGTGTGGCAATTGTGGGCGTGGGCAACTGCGCCTCTTCATTAGTTCAGGGCGTTCACTATTACAAGGACGCCAAGGATACCGACCGCGTCCCCGGCTTGATGCACGTCAACCTGGGCGGCTATCACATCCGCGACATCGAGTTCGTCGCCGCCTTTGACGTGGTCGACACCAAAGTCGGCAAGGATCTCTCCGAGGCCATCGATGCCTTTCCCAACAATACCATCAAGTTCTGCGATGTCCCCAAAATGGGCGTCAAAGTCTCGCGCGGCATGACCCACGACGGCCTTGGCAAATACCTCAGCCAGATCCTCACCAAAGCCCCCGGCCCCACCGACGACATCATCAAGATCCTCAAAGATACCGGCGCGGACGTGCTCATCAACTACCTGCCGGTCGGTTCCGAAATGGCCACCAAGTGGTACATGGAGCAAGCCCTCGAAGCCGGTGTCGGCGTGGTCAACGCCATCCCTGTCTTCATCTCCTCCTCGCCCTATTGGGCCCCGCGCTTCGCCGAGAAGAAGCTCCCCATCGTCGGCGACGATATCAAGAGCCAGGTGGGCGCCACCATCCTGCACCGCATGCTGGCTTCCCTGTTCGTCGATCGCGGCGTGCGCATCGACCATACCTACCAGCTCAACTTCGGCGGCAACACCGACTTCATGAACATGCTCGAACGCGAACGCCTGGAGTCCAAGAAAAAATCCAAGACCGGCGCCGTCACCAGCATGATCCCTTATGAACTCGCCAGCGAAGACATCCATGTCGGCCCCTCCGACTACGTGCCCTGGCTGAAGGATCGCAAATTTTGCCACATCCGCATGGAAGGCACCACCTTCGGCGACGTGCCCCTGCTGCTGGAAGCCAAGCTGGAAGTCTGGGATTCCCCCAACTCCGCCGGCGTGGTCATCGACGCCCTGCGCTGCGTCAAGCTCGGCCTCGACCGCGGCATCGGCGGCCCGCTCTATGCGCCCGCCTCATATTTTATGAAGACTCCTCCCCGCCAGTACAAGGACGATATCGCGCTCGCCAAAACCGAAGCTTTCATCCGTGGGGAAGCCGTCGAATAAGCCATGCCGGACGATTGCATCTTCTGCAAGATCGTCGCCGGCCAGGCCGGCGCGGATATCGTCTATCGCGATGCGGAAATCACCGCCTTTTGGGATCGCCGCCCCGCGGCCCCCGTGCACATCCTGGTGGTGCCCAACAAGCACATCGACTCGGTCAACGAAGCCGATCCTCAGGATGCCGAATTGCTGGGCAAGCTGATCCTCAAAGCGCGCGACCTGGCTAAAGAACAGGGTGTGGATGAACGCGGTTACCGCCTGGTGCTCAATGTCGGACCTGATGGCGGCCAGACTGTCTTTCATATCCACCTGCATCTCATCGCCGGGCGCCGCTTGCCCGTTTTTCGCGAATAACAATGAAACCTTCTTGCCGGCGCTCGCTCCTGCTTTTACTGATCTTGATGGGAATAACGGGAGCCTGCGTCCGGCCGGATAAAGGTCCCTCGCCCTTTGAGGGCTTTCAACGCGCCACCCAACCGCCCGAAATTCCCCTCGACCTGCAGCCGGGTACCGATTTCGAGATCATCCCCAACAGTGAATTGGTCTACGGGCCGGCTCTCAAAGATTTCGCCCTGCAGGATTTCGTCGCGGAACATTTCCCCGAATTGGATGCTTACCGTGAGGAGGTGGAGGGGCGCGAATTGAGCGGCGCGCAAATCCTGGAAAAAGTCAGCCGTGATTATTCGGTCAATCCGCGCCTGCTGCTGGCGCTGTTGCGCAACCGCGGTGGCGCTGCCCTGAATCTCGCCGATCCCTTCCTCCCGGACGTATCCTATCGCGGCCTTTTCCGCCAGCTTTCCTGGGCGGCTGATACCCTCAACTACGGCTATTATGCCAGCCGGGTAAGCGCGTTGGATCAGCTCACGCTCGCGGACGGGACGCTCGTGACCATCCCCGACCAGGTGGTGGCCGGCACGGCAGCCGTGCAGTATTTCTACAGCTTCCTGCTGGGTTACGCGGACTTCCAGGCCGCGGTTGGCCCATTGGGGGTATTTGTCGATTATGCCGCTTTGTTTGGTTCCCCGCGCGCCTACGCCATCGAGCCGCTTATTCCATCTGACCTGCTTCAACCGTCCATGCGCCTGCCGTATGACCGCAGTGAGGGCTGGTATTTTACCTCCGGCCCACACTCGGCTTGGGGCAGCGGGGCGGGCTGGGCTGCCCTGGATTTCGCGCCTCCGCTTCCGGATGAAGACTCCTGGGGCTGTTACGAAAGCCCGGCTTGGGTGCACGCGGTCGCCGATGGCCGCATCGTGCGTGTCTCCGATGGCTTGCTGGTTGAGGACCTGGATGGTGATGGTTTTGAGGGCAGCGGTTGGACCGTCCTCTACATGCACATTGCTGAAAAAGAGCGTGTCGTTGTGGGGAGCTGGGTCAAAGCGGGCGATGCCCTGGGACATCCTTCTTGCGAGGGTGGCCCGGCCAATGGAACCCATCTGCACATCGCCCGCCGTTACAATGGCGAATGGATTCCTGCGGATCAGGATATTCCTTTTTTCCTGGATGATTGGGTTTCTCACGGCTTTGGGGTAGAATATGACGGCATTCTCGCGAGGGGCGGCAGCGAAATTCATGCATCAGGTTTTCCGACAGATGAGAACAGAGTCTACTAAGAAATCGATCGCAACTGCTCTGACAGTATTTTTGATAATTGCTTTTGGGCTAAACGCTTGCACGCTTGTGCCGGGGCTGTCCGTTTCAACCCCCACGCCCGCGCCGACTGCTACGGTTACACCAACCTCCACCCCCACGCCGCTGCCGGATGGATACGTGGAATATGTTTCGCAATCCGGCGACACATTGGAAGTGATCGCCAGGCATTTCGGAGTCGGTGTCGGGCAGATCATCGATCTCTCTGATCGCCGTTCAAGTCTGATGATCGATCCGGGTACTCATTTTCTGGTGAAAGATGTCTTAGGAGAAACCACCCGGCCGGATATCCTGTTCCCCGATTCGGGGATTGTCTATTCACCCGTTGCGGTGGATTTCGACCCGCTGGCTTTCACCGAAAGTCAAACAGGTTTTATCAAGACCTATACCGAAATGATGACCCGCGGTGCCACTTCAGCCGCTCAAATCATCTTCGAGTTGGGGCGCGATTATTCCATCAACCCGCAAATCTTGCTGGCTTTCATGGAATACGAGAGCGGTTGGCTTTCCAATCCCAAACCTGTCGGCGATAAGTTCTCCTATCCGATGGGTTGGAAGAAATCCGACCGCACCTCCGTGTATTTTCAAACCGGTTGGGCTATCAAACAGTTGACTCGCGGTTATTATCTATGGCGTATCGGTACGTTGACCGAACTAACCTTCCCGGATGGTTCCACCTTGCGCCTTTCACCGCACTTGAATGCCGGCACGGTGGCAGTCATGTATGCCCTGGCGCAGATCCACAATCGCGCGGAATGGGAACAGGCATTGTATGGCGAGCAAAGCATCATCAGCGTCCATACCCAATATTTTGGGAATGCTTTCGAGAATGGCAAAGGCGTCGATCCGCTCTTCCCGGCCGGATTGGAACAACCCACGCTCAGCCTGCCTTTTCCCGTCAACGAAGTCTGGAACCTCACCGGCGGTCCGCATACCGCCTGGGGATCCGGCTGGGATAACGACGGATCGCTGGCGGCTCTTGATTTTGCGCCGCCCCTGGACACTCCGGGCTGCGGCAATTCCACGCATTACGCCACGGCCATGGCCGCCGGCCGCGTCGTTCGCGCCGGCAGTGGCGTGGTCGTACTCGATCTCGATATGGACGGATACGAGCAGACCGGTTGGGTGCTCACGTATATGCACATCGCCAACTCGGATCGTGTGCAGGTGAATGATATCCTGGCTGTGGATGATCTGGTAGGGCATCCCTCCTGCGAAGGAGGCAGCTCCTCTGGCATCCACGTTCATGTTGCCCGCAAGTACAATGGTGAATGGGTTGAGGCGGATGGCGGATTGCCTTTTATTTTGTCCGGATACCGCGCTCACAATGGAGAGGATTATTATGAGGGCACGCTGGAAAATGGAGCCACTACCGTGGTAGCCAATACTGCCGGAAACTATTGGACGCGTATCATTCGCCCGGAAAGTCGCGAAGAATTCTTTTATACTCCCACACCGCGAAAGTAGGGCGGAAATGACCATGATTGATAATGGACATTTGATAAAGGCAGAGCTTCATTGCCACACGGTTTGCTCTCATGATAGTAGCAACCGCCTGCCCCAATTGATTGAGGCTGCCCGTCAGCGCGGAATCTCGCGGCTGGCGATCACCGATCATAATAAGATCGGTTGCGCCTTGAAAGCCAGGGAAATGGATCCCGAATTGATCGTGGTGGGGGAGGAGATTTTAACGCAGAGTGGCGAATTGCTGGCTTACTTCCTGGAAGAAGAAATTCCTGCGCGTTTACCGGCTATGCAAGTGATCGAAAGACTCAAAGCGCAGGGCGCTTTCATTGCCGTACCGCACCCGTTTGACATCCGCCGGCATGGTTGGGGCAGTAAGAAACTTCTGGAGATACTCCCTTATATCGATGCGTTGGAAGTCT
Source organism: uncultured Pelolinea sp. (assembly GCA_937902055.1). Classification (GTDB taxonomy): domain Bacteria; phylum Chloroflexota; class Anaerolineae; order Anaerolineales; family Anaerolineaceae; genus Pelolinea. Next base: position 682 of record CALGUJ010000271.1, on the reverse strand, counting down.
TTAATGCACGCTGTCTGCGAAAATCGCTCAATTCCAAATGCATACAATTTGCGCAGCAACATGAAGTTTTGATGCAAGCCGGGTCGGATGCGCACTCACTGGTTGAGTTAGGCCTGGCGACAGTTGAACTCCCCGTGTTCAACAATCCCGAAGAATTGCGTGAGGCGTTGAAGATCGGCCGGATCAGTGGATCGCTGCTTTCGCCCTGGGATCATCTCAAAGCCAGCACGCAAATCGCTTTTGGAAAGGTCAATCCTTTTCGTTAGGTCAATATCCTTGAAAGATGCGGGTTTTAAGATAAAATAACTCACAACCCGGGGCGGTGGCGGAATTAGGCAGACGCAGAGGACTTAAAATCCTCCGGTAGTGATACCTTGTGGGTTCGAGTCCCACCCGCCCTATTAACATATTTCTCGCGTCGTTTCATCACCACACAGTAACCTGTCCAGCCTCCATTTCAAAAAGTCCTATGCGTTATTTCTTTTTGTAAAACGCATCTACAAGTAGCGGTTGGCATATTTCTCCGCCGAATGCGTTGGTTCCGCAATACATACCATTTACCGTACCGTAGACCTCAACGTTATGATTTTCATACAACCCAGTGAATGAGTCTTTGGTGTAAACGATCACAGCATCATAGCTGCCGGCGATATAAATCTGAAAAGTGCGGTCGTCAATAATA
>CALGUJ010000270.1 GCA_937902055.1 uncultured Pelolinea sp. | reverse complement strand
TGCCCACAATCAAACGGATGGATTTGATGAAGGAGGAAAAAATCAGGATCGCCAAGGCTTTGGTCCCGCTGATTCAGGAAAAGGAAGTGATCTTTTTGGGATCCGGAACGACTACGCTCTACGTTGCCCGCGAGTTGCACGACCGGGACGACATCACGATTCTGACCAATGCCATAACGGTGATCAATGAGTTGGGAACGGACGCGAAAATGCAGATCATTGCCATCGGGGGATTTCTTAGAAGAGCCGAGCAATCCATGATCGGCCATTTCGCGGAGAGGGTGATCGAGGACTTGCGCGTCGATAAAGTCATCGTAGGAATGCGCGGTGTTCATCCGCACTTCGGTTTGACCAATGAAGACCCGCAGGAATTGATGACCGATCGAAAGATTTTGGGCATCAGCGATACGGTCATTGTTGTGGCTGACCATACCAAAATTGGCCATGTGTCTACCAGCAAAACCGCACCGGTGACCGACGCGACCACGATCATCACTACGGTGGATGCGCGCGAGGAGATGGTGCAAGGAATAAGAGATCAGGGTGTGGAAGTCATCCAAGTTTAATTATTGAGGAGAGTATGGTTATGCAGCAAGATAAAGGCAAGTTCACACAGCAGGAAATTCAATCTCAACCCGCCACCTGGATGGAGACGCTAAAATATCTCAAACGCGATTGGACCGGTAAACTGCCGATTTTGCAGAATTACGACCAGGTCATTGTCACCGGATGCGGATCAACCTATTATTTTTCAATCTGGGCTTCCCGTTTTCTTCAGGAAAAGACAGGGGTTGCGTGCGCGGCTTTGCCGAGTTCGGAAATTTGGTATTCGGGGGAAAGCTGGTTGAAACCGCATCGCAACACCCTGTTGATAGCTGTATCGCGATCGGGGCTGACAACCGAAACGCTGCATGCGATCGAGGCTTATAAAGATATGAATAAGGGCGACGCGATCGCCATCACCTGTTACGAAGACAGCCCCCTGGCAAAAATGGTCAGCACGGCGTTCGTTACAACAGCGGGGAAAGAACAAAGCATTGCTCAAACCCGTTCGTTCACCAATATGATGTGGCCGATCATCTTTTTGTCAGAGAGAAATATTGAAGATTCCTTAGTTGAGCAAATTGGCCAATCCAGCCGGCAAATGGTTGAGAAATACCAATCCACAGCGCAGCAAATCGGCAGCGATGAGAGACTTTCAAAGTTTTTCTTTCTTGGGAACGGACCGCTCTTTGGGTTATCCCAGGAGATTATGCTCAAGATCAAAGAGATGTCCTTGAGCCATTCAGAAGCGTTCCATTTTCTTGAATTCCGCCATGGGCCCATGTCACTGGTCAACGAAAGCGCGCTGGTAGTTGGTTTCAATAATCCGCGATTAATGGAGTTTGAATATCCTGTCATGCACGACATGAAGGCATTGGGCGGACAAACCCTGGCTGTCGGGACATACGAAACGGCCCCTTCATTCGCCGATCATGCATTCAACATTGGGATGGATGTCCCATCGGCATGGCGTTACCCAATGTATCTTCCTTTGCTGCAAATGATTGCATATGAACGCAGCCTTGCCAGGGGTTTGGACCCGGATAATCCTGAAAACCTGAAAGCGGTTGTGGAATTATAAAGGCCGGCAATGCAACTCAAAGATCTGTTGATTCGTGATGCTGTTCAAGCCAAACTCGACCTGCAAACGAGGGATGAGGTCATAAAGGTGTCGGGGGATATGCTTGTGGCTGCCGGCGCCGTGGAATCGCGATACGCAAACGCCATGAAGCAGGTCATGGATGATCTGGGGCCATATTGCGTGATTGCGCCGGGAATCGCCTTGCTGCATGCCCGGCCGGAAGATGGTGTCATCAGGTCATGTTTGTCTTTGATCACGCTTCGGACGCCGATCGAATTCGGGCACTCCAGCAACGATCCGGTCGATTTGGCTTTCGCCCTGGGCGCGCTCGACAAGAAAAGCCATATCAGCGCTCTGGCGGAACTGGCCGGTTTTCTCTCCAATGCGGATTTTCTGCGTGTTTTGCGCAGCAGTGCAGATACACCTGCATTACAAAGGTCGCTATTCAGTTTCATTGAAATGGGAAAGTAGAGGATTTATGGTAATCGCAACGCTTTGTGGAATGGGTTTTGGAACCAGCATGATGCTCAAGTTGTTCATTGACGACATCCTGAAAGCTGAAGGCATCAAAGCTGAAACCAATCCCTGGGATTTGGGATCGTTCAAGGGAAATAAAGCTGATATTGTCGTGGCTCCGGTGGATATGGAACCGCACCTGCGCGATTACCCTGCAAAAATTGTCCTGATCAAGAACCTGGTGGATAAACAAGAGATCAAAGAGAAGGTCCTGGGGGCGCTAAAGGAGCTTTCATGAGGAAAGGAGGATTATCGGGAAATCAATAGCTTTTAAATCACGACCAGAAAACAAATAAATTAGGAGGAAGAAATGGCTGTTTTTGATGCAATACTATCTTTGATTACATTACCTGCGATTGTTCTGGGGTTCATTGCTTGCGTGGGTTTGCTGCTCCAGAAAAAAGCTGCCGGGGATGTATTCAAAGGAACTTTGAAAACCATATTGGGTCAATTAATTATCGGAGTTGGGATCACGGCCTTGATTGGCGCGTTATCCCCAATTCAGGTATTCTTTGAAAAAGGGATTCCTTCCGGTGGTTTTGAAACATTCGTAACGTATGATGAGGCTGTGGTTGGAGCGGTTCAGACTGCCAACCTGGCCAACCTGGGCGCCGAGATCGCGTGGACGATGTTGTTCGGTTACGTTGTCCATATCCTTGTGTCTCGCTTTACCAAACATCATTACATCTACCTAACCGGGCACATGATCTGGGTGCAGGCTGGTGCTTTCGCCTTATTGTTCCATTCCTTCGGTTTAAGCACGCCTGTGGTTGTGGCGCTGGCATCCATTGTTGACGGTATCTATCTGACCATGGCGCCTGCGCTGGCGCAGCCTGTCATGCGTTTGATCACCGGCAGCGATGAAATCGCGTTCGGACACGGCCAGACTCTGCTGAATATGCTGGGCGCGTGGGCCGGTAAATTGGTCGGGAAACCGGAAGATTCGGCCGAGAAAATTGAAATCAAGGAATCGTTCAGCTTCCTGCGCGATATGTCCGTATCCATTTCCATCATTATGCTGCTGGTGGCCTTTATCGGCGCCGGATTGGCATTAGGCCAAATCGGCGTTGCGGGATTCCAGGAACAGATCAGCGGCGGGCAAAATTGGGTCGTCTACACGCTGCTGACCGCCCTGAACTTCACAGCCGGCGTTTTGGTCTTGCTGCAAGGGGTTCGCATGTTGATTTCCGAAATCACCCCGGCTTTCAAAGGAATCGCGGAAAAACTGATTCCGGGCGCGAAACCCGCGCTGGATTGCCCGGTGATCTATCCGTACGCGCCGAACTCGCTGATCTTCGGGTTGATTTCCGGCACCATCGGCCAGGTGGCAGGCATGATTGTCCTTGCTTTGATCCGTTGGCCTGTCCCGCTGCCCAGCATGATCGCCGCGTTTTTTGCCAGCGGCGCTGGCGCGATCTTTGGAAACGCCACCGGCGGCCGGAAGGGCGCCTGGTTGGGTGGTTTCCTGTGGGGCTTTGTCGGCTGGCTGTTGATCAGTTTCGCCTATAAGTTCCAGGTGTTTGGCGACCTGTCTGCGCTTGGCGCGGTCGGGTTGGGCTTCACGATCCCCGATGCCATTGTGCCGGGTATCGCCATTTGGGGCATTGCCAAGCTGTTTGGTTTATAGAATTTCCAAATCGAAGGGGAGGGGCAACCCTCCCCTAATCCGGCCCATTTTCCATGGATAAAATAATCATTCATGCAACCGTTGTTGATAATGGAGAGGCTGCCCCAAATCAATCGATCATGATCCGGGACGGCAAGATAGAGGCTGTGTTTCCATCCGATGATCGAACCGTTCGGGATTTCGACCATGAGGTGATCGACGCGCAAGGGTTGCTGGTCACACCGGGTTTGATCGATATTCACATTCATGGCTGTATGGGTGTGGATGCGATGGACGCCGACGATGACTCTTTAAACACCATGAGCGATTTCCTGGCGAGCCATGGAGTGACATCATTCTATGCCACCACGATCACCCACACACCGAAGAACATTGGAAGAGCCATAGAAAGCATCGCCCGTCAATCAGGGAGGACGAGCGGTGCGAACCTTCTTGGAGCCCACGTGGAGGGGCCTTATATCAATGCCAAATATAAAGGCGCCCAGAATCCGGATTTTCTGCGAAAACCTGCTCCGGAGGAATATCAGGATTGGATCCGGAAAAAAGTTGTCCGATTGATCACCGTCGCGCCGGAATTGGATGGCGCGGATGAATTGATCCGGTACTGCCGCAAGCACGAAATCGAAGTGGCGGTCGGCCATAGCGATGCCAGTTTTGAGCAAGTAGTGCACGCCGCTGATTTAGGCCTCAGCCAAGCCACCCATCTGTTCAATGGCATGCAGGGACTGCATCACCGGGAACCGGGCACGGTTGGCGGTGCGCTTTGGGATCCCCGAATTTTTGCACAGATGATCACGGACGGCATTCATCTTCATCCTGCGATCGTGGATCTGATCATTAAAATCAAAGGAATTGACCGGACGATACTGATTTCCGATTCCATCCGCGCCTGCGGCCTGGCGGATGGCAAGTATGATCTGGGCGGTCAGACAGTAAATGTAAAAAACGGAGAAGCCAGGATTGAAAATGGCAGTCTGGCAGGCAGCACCCTGATGCTAGATCAGGCCATCCGCAATACGATGAAATTTACGGGTTTGGATTTTAAAGTTGTTGCTGCCATGGCCACCGCTGTTCCTGCCCGGGCGATGAAGATCGCAGGAACCAAAGGCAGTATTAAAACGGGCTGCGACGCTGACCTGGCATTTTTTGATAACGATTTTCAGGTCAACGCAACCATGATTAACGGTTCGGTAAAATATCAACGGAATTAAAAACGGGAGAGTAAAAAATGTCCAAATTAACCAGTGAATATATCGAGGGTGTTATCACTCTTTTAAAGAAAATCGAAATCGAAGAGGAGTCGGCAATCGACCAAGCTTCCCAATTAATGGTGGAGGCGGTTGAAAAAGGCAACCGGATATTTGGTTTCGGTTGTTCCCATTCATCGCTGCCTGTTCAGGATGTGGTGTACCGGGCAGGCGGTTTTATGCTGATGAATCCGATTTACGCGCCCGGAATCGCCCACCTCGATGTTCACCCCACTACTATGACTTCCGGGATCGAAAAATTGGTTGGGTATGCCAAGGTGATCCTGGATAATCAGCCCATCCAACCGGGCGATGTCCTGATCATTATCTCGGTATCGGGGAGAAATGCCGTGCCGATTGAACTGGCGCAGCTTGCCCGTGAAAGGGGAGTAAAGGTGATCGGCGTGACCTCCCGTAAGTATTCACAAGGCGTTGAATCGCGGCATCCCTCGGGGAAGAAAATGCATGATTTTGCCGATGTGGTGATCGATAACAAGGTTGAAAAAGGCGACGCCATGTTGTCAATGGACGGGTTGAATACCAAATTCACCCCAGCCTCGGGGATCACCAGCGCGGCGATCATGCATTGCCTGACCACGGCTACAATTGAAAAGTTATTGCAAAAAGGGATCACGCCACCGGTATTTATCGCGGCCAACGTTGATGGCGGGGCGGAGCATAACCAAAAACTGATGGCTGAATACCGTGACAGAATTTTTTACATTTAACTCTTTACAAGAGCCAAAAATATCGAAATTTAAAAGCAAAAATGACAAAAATCGGCAAATTCCTTGACAATCATCCTGCAGAGTGATATAAACGGCACCATCATGAAATTTGAGAACCGATCTCCGAAAGCTAAACGCCATACCACCTACACTCCTTCTGGAAGGAGCGGCGTTTTGCTATAGGTAAGCGGAGTTGATTCAAACCTAATGACTGAACGTGAAAGGCCTTCCAGGAATGGAAGGCCTTTTTCGTTACCTGCTGAATAATAAAAACGATGGAGGTAGGCATGAAAAAATATAAAATACAACACCATAAATGAAGACCATCATTTGATTAATAGAATATGCAATGATCATTCAGCAGGTCATAAATTAGGAAAAAAACCAAAGGAGAAGAATTAACAATGAACAGCAAGAGATTTTTTGTAATGGCAGTATTTTTGGTCGGCGCCCTGGTCTTGGGCGCGTGCGGCAGCGCCCAGGCGGATGCTGCTGCGAGCGAAGCCGCCCCGGCAGAGGCCGCTGCGGAACCCACGTACGGTGAAAATGGCATTCCGGTTTACGGCTGCCTGG
>CALGUJ010000269.1 GCA_937902055.1 uncultured Pelolinea sp. | reverse complement strand
ACGTTCTTGGGCAATTTCATTGGCGTCGTATTCGGCGTGTTTATGTATTTCCCCACATTGGTGGAAGTCCCCATCGCGCAAATGTTCCTCGGGCTTGGCATGCACCGCGGCCCGCTGTTGGCCTATCTTATTTCCGACCCCGAATTGAGCTTGCAAAGCATATTGATCACCGCAACAATTATCGGTAAACTGAAAGCGTGGGTTTACGTTGGCTGGGTGGCGTTATTCAGCACTGTCGCAGGTTTATTGTATGGCGCCTGGATCAATGGAACACCGCTGGCGTTAATTCTGCTTTACCTGGCTACGTTTTTGATTGTGATCGCCGTGATTTCTCTTATTGTCAACTGGTTTAGGGCAAGCAGAGAAAGAATATCAGAAAAGGCAGGATTCTAATAACTCGCTGACCTGAAGCAACGATTTCCTGGATTATTTCTAATAAGGAGGCTGCAATGGAAAAAGAGTATAAAAAAATCATTTGCTACAAATGTAAAAAAGACACCGGTTATACTGAGAAAATCATCCTCAAGGGCAACATCAAGGAAGACCTCAAATGCCCGCATTGCGGCGCGGTTGTCATCACCAAAAATATCGACTACTGTTAACAAAGGCCGATTACCCCGCAGCGTTCAGTCCATCGATCGCTGCGGGGCTACATCTGCACGATTTCAATAGAAGCATTTGCGAAATTGTTTTTCTCGATAACCTGTTTCGCAGCCTCGATGCTCGAAAAATCAATTCTCAGGCAATTGCCGCAGGTAGAACTCAAGAACCGGGGAACGGGAATTAATTTACTTTGAATACCGTTCATGTGAAGTAAGTTCTCAAGCCGCATGGCTTGATTGGTGGATTCCACTAAAATCACTGCAAATTCTTCCATCTCAAAATTATCCTTTTGCCAATTCTTTCAATGCTTCAAGCGCATAATTAATTTCTGGTAGTTGATTGAAATAACCCAAACTAAAACGGATGGTTCCCTCGGGAAAAACATTCATCGTACGGGCAGCGGCCGGCGCGCAATGCAATCCGACCCTGCAAAAAATGCCGTAGCGCTCATCGAGCCATTCGCCAACCTGACCATTATCTTTTCCATTCAGCGTGAATGGGATCACAGAGGTTTTCACTGCCGGATCGCTCAGCCCGTAAAGCCTAAAGTTCTCAATTGATCGCACGCCGGCAAGAAATGCCCCGGTTAGCGATTCTTCATGCGCGCGAATCCGGTCGATTCCGGTTTCATGGATCCATCGCAGCGAAGCCAATAGACCCGCCAATCCAATTACATTCAATGTTCCGCTTTCGAATTTATCAGGAAGAAATGCGGGCTGAATTTCATTTTCCGAATTGCTGCCCGTCCCACCCATTTTCAGCGGATTAAAATTCGCCAGGTCAACCCGCTCGCCAACAACCAACCCGCCCGTACCCATCGGCCCATAAAGGGATTTGTGTCCGGTGAACGCTAACAAGTCGATGTGGTCCATCTGCATATCGATCGGAATCACACCCGCGGTCTGCGCGGCGTCAACCATCATGAGCAAGTCATTCTCGTATGCAATTCGCCCAATTTCTGTCGCAGGCATCAACATACCGGTTACGTTGGAAGCATTGGTCATCACAATCGTTCGTGTGTTTTTTCGAATTTCCTTCCTGACGTCGGAAGGGTTTAGCTGCCCTTCTTTGGAACAGTTGGCAATTGATAATTCAACGCCTTGCGATTGAAGGTAACGCAACGGCCGCATAACTGCGTTATGTTCCATGCTGGTCGTGATGACATGCTCGCCGGGCTTTAATAATCCAAACAACCCAAGGTTGATCGCTTCGGTGACATTGCTGGTGAAAATCACGCGCAGCGGGTCGGCGCAATTGAATAATCCGGCAATCGCCTCACGCGTCTCATAAACGACTCGGGCGGAATCGATCGCCATACGGTGGCCGGCTCTGCCAGGATTGGCGCCTGCCTGATGTGAAAATTCAGCCATGGCTTCAATCATCTGAGGAGGTTTTGGCCAACTGGTTGCGGCATTATCAAAATAAATTCTCTTATTCTGCGTTTGCGCTGAAAGATCAGTCATGATTTACATCTCATTAATACATATTCTTTTGTATGAATATATATTATAATACGACCTATTGAACATGAATAAAGGTGCTCACTTGAAGAAAAGCCTTCGAATATTGATCCTGCCTATGCTTCTTTTAGCGCTTTTCAACATTCAATCTGCTTATGCCAAGGAAAATGAACCGCCAAAGCCCGTCAATGTTTATTTTTTCTGGGGTGATGGATGCCCGCACTGCGCCGCCGAGAAGCCATTCCTGGAATCATTGGTTGAACAAAATCCGCAGATCAAACTGCATACGTATGAAATTTATTACGTTGAAAAAAACCGTGAGCTTTTAATGGAATTTGGAACCGCTCTCGAATTCGAACCGCAGGGTGTGCCCACAACCATTATTGGCAGGCAATACTGGGTTGGTTTT
>CALGUJ010000268.1 GCA_937902055.1 uncultured Pelolinea sp. | reverse complement strand
CGGTCAAAACCGTCTGGACACGGCGCGAATCCATCATCGGGCATCACAAACGCCACCCATACAAAATCCATACCAGGTGGGGTGCTACCAAAGCCGGCAAACTGATCGCCATGCAAGCTGACCTGGTGGCCGACGGCGGGGCGTACATGTACACCTCCAACAAGGTGCTGGAAAATGCTTTGATCATGGTCCCCGGCCCTTATCGCATCCCGAATGTGTGGGTCGATGGGAAAGCCATTGCGACCAACAATATTCCCAACGGCGCTTTCCGCGGTTTCGGCGCGCCGCAGGGTTGTTTCGCCGCTGAAATGCAGATGAACAAGCTGGCGGAAGCGCTGGGTATGGATCCCGTGGAATTTCGCTTATTGAATATCCTTAAAGAGGGTGAAGAAACACCCGTGCGTTCTCCTTTACCGAAAGGAATTGGCATTGAACATGTGATCCGCGATTGCGCCAAAGCTGCCGGATGGAAAAATGAGGGAACCCATTGGACGAATCCCAGGCTTTCATGGAAAAACGAGAATGCACATGTTCTTCACGGAATCGGCATTTCAGCCGGATTTAAAAACGTCGGTTTTTCTTATGGCGCGCCTGAAAATTGCTGGGCGGGCATCACTCTTTTTGGAAAAGATAAAATCGAAAAAGTGATCCTGAAACATGCCGGCGCCGACGTGGGGCAGGGCGCTCATTCAGCTTTTATCCAAATCGCCGCAAATGCTTTGAATGTTCCGGTTGAGATCATCGAGATCATCGTTTCCGATACTGCCGTTACCGAAAATTCCGGTAGCTCTTCGGCTTCCCGTATGACCTTTATGGGGGGGAACGCCGTGCTGGGTGCTGCCAAGGCCGCTTTGGAAAAATGGGATAACGAAGAACGGCCCGCTGAGGCGACTTTCGTTTACCGTCCGCCGAAAACCTCACCACTAGACCCGGAAACAGGCGCCTGTGTGCCTAACTTTTGCTACGGGTACGCAGCCGACGCGGTGGAGGTCAGTGTGGATACAAGGACCGGGAAAGTTGTGATCGAGAAAGTTATCTGCGCCGACGACGTGGGCCGCGCCATCAACCTCCAGCAAGTCAGGGGCCAAATCGAAGGCGCCATCGTTCAGGCTGGCGGGTATACGGTATTGGAAAATTTCGTCCAACAAAAAGGCAAAGTCAAAACCGACAGCCTGGCAACCTATCTGATCCCTACCATCATGGACATCCCGGAAAAGGTCGAAAGCATCATCATTGAAGACATCGATCCCATTGGGCCGAATGGCGCCAGGGGAGTGGGAGAAATTCCTTACATCTCTCTGGCACCGGCTGTAATGATGGCGATGCACGAAGCCACCGGTGTCTGGTTCGACCAATTCCCATTGGTGGAAGAACGAGTGCTTGAAGGTTTGGGTGTCCTCAATAAAGGACAATAATATTGCGATTCTGATCATGGCTGCGGGAGGGTCCAGCCGGCTGGATTCTCCCAAACAGCTACTAAAATGGGGGAACAATTATCTCATTAACCACATCGTTCACACCGCGTTGTCTGCCGGGATTGGACCGATTAGTTTGGTGCTGGGCAGCCGTGCAAATGAGATTCAGGACATTCTTATGGAAAAAGTGATCGTGTTGATCAATCCGGTTTGGCAAAACGGGATGAGCAGTTCCATAAAAGCTGGAATTGCGTCTTTGGACAATGACGTCGAAGCGGCTTTGATCATGCTGGTCGATCAACCTTTCGTGAGTGACGTTCTGCTGCGGTTATTGGCTGAAAAAATCGGAGAAAAAGAGGTCGAGATCGCCGCGCCGCGGGTTGCCGGGCAGCAGTGCAATCCGGTTGCTTTCAGGCGCAGTTTATTTCCTGAAATCATGAAAATCAGCGGCGACCGCGGCGCAAAAGCCATGTTCAAAGGCCGGCAGGTAGGGTGGGTGGATTGGCCGGACGAACGCTTGGCGCTGGATATCGATTCGCGGGAAGATTATCGACTTGCATTGAGACAGAAAGAGGATCAATCCTCCGCGTCTTCCGGTTTGGCTTCCAGATAGCGCCGCATGTATTCTTCCGCTTCGCGCGCTTTTTCTTTGCGTACGTATAATTCAACTTCCCCCAAAGAACCGATCGTGAGCCCGTAAGCCTTGCCCACGCTTTCTTCATAATCGAACACTTCAATTCCGAAAGACTCCAGATAATTCTTGATCAATTGCGCATCCAGGTAGCCTTGTGCTTTCCAAACCAGGTGTAGATTCTTATCCTTCATGCTCTGCCTCGCATTTCTTGATCAGGCGCGTTTTGCGTCGAATCAACTCGTCCTGCCGGTATTTTTGGCTATCCGGCAGGTTTATGGCTCGCTCAACCCATTCCAGCGCTGTTTGTGGATCTTTTCGATGATGTTCGTAAACCTTTGATAATTCGATGCACGCTTGAAAATCCTCCATCCTGGCAGCCGCTTCCCAATATTCAATGGCTTCATCCCACATTCCCTGTTTTTTGTAAGTATACGCAAAATTTCGGGCGGCCGCTTTCTTTAATTCCTCCGGCAAATCGTGCGCCAGTCCGGATTTAAGGAAATCACGCGAAAGATCCATTTTCCCTATTTTCCCGTAATAACTGCCGATTGCATATGCATCGCGTCCATCAATGGCTTCAGGATTGTCCTGATTTGCCAGCAGCCGGTTGATGAAAATGAATAAGGCTGCCAGCGAAATCACGTCCATTTCATTGTGATAAAAAACACCTTTTAAAGGCTGTGCGTCGTGAGTCTCCAGGTAATCGAAATAGATTTGTGGAACCAGCCAACCCGGTATTTCTTCACCGCTGCGTTTGAATTCGATGATCTCTTTTTCAATGTCCGA
>CALGUJ010000267.1 GCA_937902055.1 uncultured Pelolinea sp. | reverse complement strand
TTGCATTGAACTTGAAAATATATCGAAAGAGACAGGGCAAATGATTGGAATTACTGATCCATCCAAAAAGTCCAGTCAAAAAAATGTCTTTTACAAAGGGAATGTGCTTTTCGGAAAGTTACGTCCTTACTTAAAAAAATATATGTATTGTGACTTTGATGGAGTATGCTCATCTGAAATTTGGGTTCTATCAAGTAAAAATGGGTGTCAGTCAAAATTTCTGTTTTACTTGATTCAGAATTCTCAATTTATCAAAGTCGCCGATCAATCTTCCGGTACAAAAATGCCTCGTGCTGATTGGACTAATGTCTCAAAATTAGTGGTTCCAATTCCCCCAATTCAAGAGCAGGAAAAGATAATCCAGATCCTCTCCACCTGGGACCGCGCCATTGAGCAGACGCAGCGGCTGATCGAGGCGAAGCAGCGGCAAAAAAAGGGGCTGATGCAGGGGCTGCTGACGGGCAAGCTTCGTTTCCTGGAATTTGGGGAATCCATTAATACTTCTGATGCTTTTCCGACAGACTGGGAAGTAAATAAATTAAAGCAGGTCTTTTCCCAAATAGATCGTTCTTTGGGGAACCACGTTCCCGAATCTATCTTAAGCATTTCAGCTAAGATAGGTTTCGTTGACCAAAAAGCCAAATTTGGAAAGGTAGTTGCAGGAAAAAGCCTTGAGAAATACATCCTTTTGCAGAGAGGAGAATTTGCATATAACCGAGGAAACTCGAATGCCTATCCACAGGGATGTATTTACATGCTCACGGAATACGATGAAGGAGCTATTCCGAATGTGTATTATGCATTCCGAGTAAAATCAGGTAATATTTTTCCTCAGTTTTATCAATACTATTTTGAAAGCGGATTGCTTAACCCGCAATTAAAAATGTTCATTAGCTCCAGCGCTCGCGGCGATGGTCTATTTAATATTTCATCTAAGGATTTTTTTGGAATAAGAATAGTCGTTCCTCCATTTGAAGAACAAAAAAAGATCGCCGGCGTATTGGGCGGGATGGAAGAACAAATCGGTTTGTTGAAAAAATACCTGGAGAAGCTTAAAGAGCAGAAGAAAGGCCTAATGCAGAAGCTGCTCACCGGTGAAATTCGCGTGAAGTTGGATTAGGAGAGGTGATTTGAATCAAGAAAATCCGTTGAAATACCGCATGTATATTGATGAGGTTGGGAATTCTGATCTGAATGCTTCTACAGATCCAAATCACCGCTACCTCAGCCTTACCGGGGTCGTACTCGAACTGGGTTATGTTCAGACAGTGGTATTTCCGGCGTTGGAAGATTTGAAGATGCGCTATTTTCATTCTCACCCGGATAACCCTATTATTTTTCATCGAAAAGAGCTGGTTAATCGGCGCGAACCATTTGAAGCGCTGCGCGATCCGCATGTTGAACAATCCTTCAATGGAGAATTGATCGGTCTGATCCGCACCCTGGACTATACCGTCTTCACTGCGGTCATCGATAAACTGGAACACCAACAGCGTTATCAAACCTGGCGCTTTGATCCATATCATTACTGTCTTACGGTAATGGTGGAACGCTATGCCTTGTGGCTGCAAACCAGACAGGTAGTGGGGGATATCATGGCTGAATCACGCGGCGGAAAAGAGGATCGGAGATTAAAAGAGTCTTTTGAGCGAGTTTATGAGAAGGGCTCAGATTTTATCGAGCCGGTTGTATTTACCCAAGTGTTAACCAGCCGCCAGTTAAAAGTAAAACCCAAGAGCAATAATATCGCCGGCCTTCAACTGGCAGATCTATTAGCACACCCCAGCTTCCGCGCAACCATGGCTCGCCATAACCGCGAAAGCCTCCCTGATAACTTTGGCGGACAAATTGCGCAAATTTTGGAAGACAGTAAATATTGTCGCAGTCCGCATGGAAAGATTAATGGTTGGGGGAGAAAATGGCTACCTTAAATAAAAGACCCCATCTTTGGGGTCAGTTTGAAGGCATTGCCTTCCACCTCCAGATAACTGGATTAGATATAGTATATATGAATTTTGCTAAAAAAACAACCATGTTTAATCATTTTTATGGGTCTTTTGGGATTAAAAGGTAAAAATGGAATTTATGGATAATGACTTAAAATCAATTGAATTATCAGAACTCACCCGCTCCCAACTGCCGGCGCTGCATCTGCTGCAAAACCTGGGCTACGCCTATCTTTCCCCGCGCGAGGCGTTGGCCCTGCGCGGCGGGCGGGCCGATGCCGTCTTGCTGGAAAGTGTTCTGCTCGACTGGCTGGCCAGGAATAATGAAATCCAATACCACGGTCAACGCTACCCGTTTTCCGAGGCCAACATTCACACCGCCGTGCAGGTGCTCAAAGAGACTCTCTCCATCGGTTTGCTGCGCACCAACGAAAGCATTTTCGATCTGCTCAGCCTGGGCAAGAGCCTGCCGCAATCTGTCAACGGCAGCTTGAAGAGTTTCAGCTTGCGCTACATCGATTGGGAACATCCCGAAAAGAACGTTTACCATGTGGCGGAGGAATTCGCCGTCGAACGCCGCGGCAGTCACGAAACCCGCCGGCCCGACCTGGTGCTGTTCGTCAACGGCATTCCCTTTGGCGTGATCGAGTGCAAATCCCCCGACCTCAAAGATCCCATTTCCCAGGCGATCTCACAGCAAATCCGCAATCAGAAAGAAGATGAAATCCCTGTCCTGTTTCAATATACCCAATTGTTGCTGGCAGTCTCCGGCAATGAAGCTAAATACGGCACGGTCGGTACCCCGGCCAAGTTCTGGAGCGTCTGGAAAGAGGAAAGCGGCGAGTTCGAAAAAGCCGTTAAAGCCACTGTGGATCAGCCATTGAGCCGCAGCCAGATTCAGGCGCTGTACGACGCCTTCCCGGGCAAGCACCGCATGGAAGCGGTCAACAGCCTGAACCTGCCGCGCGTTGTCACCGCGCAGGATCGAGCCATTTACTCGCTTTGCCGGCCGGAACGGCTGCTTGAACTGGCGTATGGCTTTACCCTCTTTGATGCCGGCGAAAAGAAAATCGCCCGCTACCAGCAAT
>CALGUJ010000266.1 GCA_937902055.1 uncultured Pelolinea sp. | reverse complement strand
CTAATTAGAGATGAGGCTGCCTAAAGGAAAATTTAAAACTTTTGGACAACCTCTTTGATTATCAGTAAGCGCCTTGTTCTGTGGAACTGATATGGAAAGCACGACTGGGAATATTTCGTGATTCGAATTCCGCCTGCATGGCTTCCCCGATTTTTTCCAGTTTCTCGTCTCCAAAAGCAAACAAACTCGGACCGGCCCCTGATAGTGCCGCTCCGTAAGCTCCAGCGTCATACGCGGCATGAATAGCTTGCTCGGCTCCCGGGATGAGACTTAAACGATAGGGTTGGTGCAAGCTATCCTGCATGGCGCTGTATAGCAAGTCCTTTCGGCCCTCCCGCAGTGCATGCACCAGGAGAGCAGTATTGGCCAGGTTGGAGACAGCGTCGTGGTAATTGACCGTTTGCGGCAATGCCGCTCGTGCCTGACGGGTACTCAGGTTCACGTTGGGCAATACCACCACAAGATGTAGAGGTTGAATGGGAATTTTTTCCGCGATCCAGCCATTGGTGGATGAGGTAGCGATCACCAGCCCGCCCAACAGGCAAGCTGCTACGTTGTCCGCGTGTCCTTCGAATTCCACCGCCAACTCTAGCATATCCTGATTGGATATCGTACTGTTCAGTATTTTCTTGGCACCCAAAAGGCCGGCGATCACAGCCGCCGAACTCGAACCCAAACCGGAGGAAACCGGTACATGATTGCGGCATTCGATTTCAATTCCTTTTGGAAACTTCTTTCCTTCTTTCTCAAATAGACGTTCAGCGGCTCGCAAGATCAGGTTGCTGTAATCGAGAGGCAGCTCTTCCACGCCTTCTCCTTCAATAGTGATTGAAACGCCGCTGTCAGTCGGTCTGAAACTGACTTGATTCCAGATATCCAGCGCCAATCCCAAACAATCGAAACCCGGTCCGAGGTTGGCGGCGCTGGCCGGCACTTTTACGGTGACGGGGTTAACGCTATCCATTCAGGATGATCCTTTCCAATTCCGCCAATTCGGCTTTCACTGCCTGCGGTTTGGTGAATTGACCGGTGATCACATCCGGATCTTTCAATCCATGTCCGGTGCAGATAATGACCACTTTTTTTCCGCGCAGGTTGAGCCTGCCGGCATTCATTTCTTTGATCAATCCGGCCAAACCGGCAGCCGAAGCCGGTTCCACCCAAATTCCGCTGGAAGCCAGGAGCTTTTGCGCTTTCAGGATCTCGTCATCCGTTGCGGCCATGATATACCCGTTTGACTCACTGGCGGCAATGAGGGCTTCTTCGCCGCGCGCGGGTTTGCCGATACGGATGGCGGTAGCGATGGTCTCCGGATTCTCAACAGGATGCCCGAGCACCAGCGGAGCGGAGCCCGCAGCCTGCACGCCCAGGATGTGAGGCAGAGCTGTTCCTTTTGCTTCATGGTATTGCTTGTAGCCCATCCAGTACGCGGTGATGTTTCCGGCATTTCCAACCGGCAGCGCCATCCAGTCCGGCGCATCTCCTAAAACGTCGCAAATCTCAAAAGCCGAGCTTTTTTGACCTTCCAGGCGATAGGGATTGAGTGAATTAACCAGCGCGATGGGATGTTTTTCAGATATGGATACAACCAGGCTTAACGCATCATCGAACGATCCATCAATTTGGATGACATCCGCGCCATAAGCGATTGCGCCAGCCAGTTTTCCGGCTGCCACCTTTCCTGCCGGGATGATCACGATGGCTCGCATGCCTGCGCAGGCGGCATAAGCAGCCGCGGAAGCAGCGGTGTTGCCCGTTGATGCGCAAATGACTGTTTTTGCCCCACGATGGGCTGCTTCACTGACTGCCACAGTCATACCACGGTCTTTGAATGAACCGGTAGGATTCAAGCCTTCGAATTTCACGCGCAGGTCAACATCGCCTCCCAACCGGTCAGCTATTGCCGGAACCGGAATGAGTGGAGTGTTGCCTTCCAGCAATGTAACTGCCTTCATTTCCTGCGGAATTTTTAGTAACGTTTTATAAGTTTCGATAATTCCCTGGTAGCTCATTTCTCTCCATAGCCGCTTTGTGTGTTAATCAGTTCTAATATCGACGCAGAGGAAATCCCTCCCTCTCGCAATATTTTAATGGGTTCCTGGCTGCAATCGACCACGGTGGATGGAATTCCACCGGCGCAGATTCCTCCATCCACGATCAGCTCGATTCTGCCATCCAATTGCGCCAGTACTTCCTGCGCGCTCGTTGGGTTGGCTGCGCCCGAAAGATTGGCTGAAGTTGCTGCGAGTGGACCGCAGGTACGCATTAAATCCAGCAACCAGTCATAATCCGGCATGCGGATTCCCACGGTGGGATACGTGGTCAATTCCTGCGGCAGGGTCGGATTTTTTCTTACCACAATCGTCAGCGCGCCCGGCCAAAAATGTTCGGCGATTGATTTGGCTTTGTCATCGAACCCAGCCGCGATCTGAGCGAGCTGATTGAGATCGCCAACTAAAACCGGAATGGCCTTTAACGCATCCCGTTCCTTGATGGTATACATTTGTGCGATTGCGCCCGGATGATCTACGGCGCAGGCAATGCCGTAAACCGTATCGGTCGGAAAAGCTACGACCTTGCCATTCCTAATGGCATCCAGTACAGTAGGCCGGGTATCCGGGTCGTCTTGAAGGATGATTTTTGTGTTCATTTATGAATAATCGTCAACCTGGGTAAATGATTAAGATCGTCAACAATTGTAATGCCAGCCGTTGGAAAAATACCATGAATTAATGACCGAATAGCCTCAGCTTGCGAAAACTCGATTTCCAGAAGCATCATCCCGCCTGGATTTAAGCAATCAACGCTTTGGGTTAACAAGCGCGCGATCAATTCCAATCCCTGTTTCCCGCCATCCAGAGCCAGACGTGGTTCATTACGGGCTACTTCCAGCGAAGCGAGTTTCTCGCTCGGGATATAAGGCAGGTTGGCGCAGATTAAATCGAAACGCGTTCTTACTCCTGATAGTAAATCGGATTGAAGTAAAAAAACGCGATCTTGAACTTGATGGGTACGACAGTTTTTCCCGGCGACAGTCAGACTTCTAAATGAGATGTCGGTCGCAAGGATGCGCGCAGATGGATGATGACACGCAAGCGCGATTGCGATGCATCCGCTTCCGGTTCCAACATCGGCAATCAATTGCCGTTGCGGGTGACCGGCAAGGTCATCCAGCGCGATCTCAACCATCATCTCCGTCTCGGGGCGTGGAATCAACACCTCCGGTGTAACGTAGAACTCAAGGCCAAAAAATTCCCGTTTCCGAATAATGTAAGGAAGAGGCTTACCCTCAATCAATTGCCTCAATTGAAGATCTAATTGAAATATCTGATCGTCAGTTAAATCAAATTCGGGATGCGCTTGCGGCCAATAAGCCGGTTTATCCAGATAATGCGCGAGAATGGCATATAAGCTGGTAATCGGTTCTTCCGGTATTACCCTGATGGCGGAACGGGCATTCTCCAGCCATGCTCCCAAACGCATCGGACAGTCTATTTCATTCCGTCTCTGCCAACCGCTCGGCTTCATCTTGCAGGGTCAGCTCATCGATAAAAACATCCAGGTTGCCTTCCATAACCGAAGGCAGGTTATGCGAAGAGACGTTGATACGATGATCGGTCACGCGTGATTGCGGGTAATTGTAGGTTCGAATTTTCTCCGAACGTTCACCAGTACCTACCTGTGAGCGTCGTTGGGCGGATTCCTCCGCCTGGCGTTTTTCTTCCTCGATCTCATAAAGCCTGGCGCGCAAAATGCTCATCGCGCGCAGGCGGTTCTGCAATTGCGAGCGTTCATCCTGGCATGCCACCACGATGTTGGTTGGGATATGGGTAATGCGCACGGCAGTCATATTCTTCTGTACGTTTTGCCCGCCGGCTCCCGCGGATTTATACACGTCAATGCGCAAATCGGATTCCGGGATTTGGATATCCACCTCTTCCGCTTCCGCCAGTACTGCTACAGTGACTGTCGATGTGTGAATGCGGCCTGAGGATTCCGTGGAGGGGATGCGCTGAACGCGATGAACGCCGGATTCATACTTGAATTTCGAATATGCGCCGCGGCCTTTCACCATGAAGATGACCTCTTTATAACCGCCGATGCCGGTTTCGTTTTGCGAAAGGATTTCAATTTCCCAGCGGTGAACTTCCGCGTATCGGGAATACATACGAAAGAGGTCTGCCGCAAATAACCCGGCTTCGTCGCCGCCCGTGCCGGCGCGAATTTCCATAATAACGTTTCGTTTATCACGCGGATCTTTGGGCACCAGCAAGCTTTTCAGCTCGCCTTCCAACGTTTCAGCCTGCGGGCGAAGTTTTTCCAGATCTTCCTGCGCCAGGATGCGCATTTCTTCATCCTCGCTATCCAGGAGAGTTGCCGCTTCTTCGATTGATTTTAAAGTCTGGCGGTATAGCCTGGTTTTGTCGACGATTTCCTCCATGTCGGATTTTTCTTTGGAGAGTTCGGCAACTTTTTGGTAATCATCGATATTTTCCTCGATGAGTTTCGTGATTTCGTTAAAACGCGCCTCGATGGCAGCCAGATTGTCCAGCAACATAAAAACCGAATCCTTGCTTGAAATTTAATTTGTTGGATAAATAATCCTTTGAATTATACCAGCCAAGATTTACGACATTTTTACACGCTGCAGGTACGGTAAAATGATTGCGTGTATATAATAAAGAATTGAACAGGAGAAGATCATGAGTAAGCCAAATAAAGAAGTTATCGGATCACCCAACGCCCCCAAAGCATTAGGCCCCTATTCCGCTGGAATTAAAACCGAGTCGTTCGTTTTTTTATCCGGCCAAACCGGTTTGGATCCGGCAACCGGTAACTTGGCTGAAGGTGGTTTGGAGGGTCAAACCCGCCAGTGCCTGAAAAACCTGCAAAGCGTTCTCGAATCCAACGGATTGGGGATGAGCAATATCGTTAAGACCACCGTATTTTTAATGGATATGGGTGACTTTGCGAAAATGAATGCGATCTATGCCGAATTCTTCAAAGAAAATCCCCCTGCCCGCTCAACCATTCAGGTAGCAGCTTTGCCTAAAAATGGATTGGTCGAGATTGAAGCAATAGCAGTGATTTAATATTTTTCCGGCGAGTTGTAATATGGAAAACGACCTGATCTATGTAGTGGATGACGAAGAAAGCATCATCGACTTCGTGCGGCTTTATTTAGAGAAGGACGGTTTTCAGGTGAAAGGCTTCAAAGACGGCAAAGCTGCCTTTGATGCCATCATGCAATCCCCGCCGAATTTGGTAGTTCTGGATGTCATGCTTCCCGGCATGGATGGCTTTGAAGTCTGCCGGAATCTCAGGCTGGAAGAAAACCAGGTTCCAATCATCATGTTGACCGCCAAGGACGAAGAAATTGACAAAATCCTTGGTTTGGAATTAGGGGCGGATGATTATCTCACCAAGCCTTTCAATCCGCGGGAACTTGTCGCGCGCATTCGGGCAGTATTGCGCCGGGTGACTTTACAAAGAAAATCCAACGATGAAATGATCCGTGTCGGAGATATTTCCATCGATATGCGGAGGCGCGAGGTAAAAATCAAGGATGAATTGATCAAGCTGCGCACACAGGAATTCGAACTCTTGCGGGTGATGGCGGAAGATCCGGGGCGCGTGTTTTCCAGAGATCAACTGCTTTATCTGGCTTGGGGTTATGATTTTGCCGGGCAAACGCGGACAGTGGATGTGCATATTGCGCAATTACGCCGCAAAATACAAGCTTCAAAAAACCAAATCGAAACCGTCACCGGCTTCGGTTACAAGTTGATTCCCTGATGCAGCCCTCATCGATCAATCTACGCCTTTGGCTGACATATTCAATGATCATCATGCTGGTGCTATTTTTTGCGTTGGCAGGGATCGTTTTTGCTTTCCAAAGCAGCCCATTACTGTATCGTCAGGTTTTCCTCCGCATGGATC
>CALGUJ010000265.1 GCA_937902055.1 uncultured Pelolinea sp. | reverse complement strand
GATATGGGTGTATCCCAATTGCATGGCCGTCTCTGCCATATCTGCGATGCTGTTCTTGCCGTCGCTCCAGGTGGAATGCACATGCAGGTCGGAGAGGATATCCGCGCGCTGGATCAGGTTGCCCAAATCCATCGTTTGCATTTGCGCCGCCAGGTCGCCGCTCTCCCGCAGCTCCGGCGGAATCCAGGGCAGGCCAAGCAGGTTATAAATATCCTCTTCCTGATGGAAGGCGAGCGCGGAATTGGATTGAAATATGCCGGAGTGATTCAATTTCAGCCCTTTTTCAGCCGCCAGGCTGGTGAGTTTATCCAGGTGGTTTTCAGAGCCGGTCGTCAGCAGGAGTTGATAAACGTATTGTGTGCCTGCCGGCGCCAGCCAGATGACCATCTTGATGCCCGAGGGCAGCAGCACTGCGATGCAGTTTTCCCTGTCTTCCTGGACGTAAAGCGGAAAGAGTGCGTCCAGCACGACCGCGTGCGCCGCGGCGGGATTATCCACGGCCAGTACCAGATCGAGGTGGTCGATGGAATACTTGCCGCGCCGCAGCTCGCCGGAAATCTGCCCATCCGCAACGCCGGGCAGGCTTTTCAGGCGTTCCAGCCATTCCTCTGCGATTGGGAACGCGTCGTGGCTGCTGAATTTTTTAAATAGTTCGAATTCGTAATTACTCACTGGTGCGACCATCCGGGTTCAGCGCTCAACAAAGAGCGCAAAATCATATTTTATCCAACAAGTGCAAAAGCTTACTGGCTTAGGCGGATTTTGTAAAGGGAGATTTTGATCTAGCGGACGATATTCAAGAATCGCAGCAAATCTTCTTTTTCCAGGCAGGTGATAATGGCATCCCTGGGCAGACGGGCTTTTCGGGCGATCCCGACTCCGTATTTCAGGTTGACCAGCGCCGAGGCGCGGTGGGCGTCGGTGTCGATGGAGAATTTGGCGCCCATCTCCACGGCTTGTCGGGCCAACCGGTCATTCAGATCCAGGTGATGCGGGTTGCTGTTGATCTCCAGAACTTTGCCGTTCTCAACGGCAGCTTTAAAAACCTGCTCCCAATCCGCCTCGGCGCCTTTTCCGGGCAGGTCGCGGCCGCTGGGGTGGGCGATGATCTTGACATAAGGATGGCGGATGGCTTTAATCAGCCGTCCGGTGATGGTCTCGCGCGGCTGGTCGTGCGCTGTGTGAAGGGAGGCGATTACCAGTTCGAATTGACGCAGGATTTCATCTTCCAGATCAAGTGTCCCGTCCGGGCGGATATCCACCTCGATGCCGCGTACGATGCGGATTTTGTCTCCCAATTCGCCCTGGATTTTTTGGATTTCTTCTTTTTGCTGTCGATAGTTGCCGGCATTGATCGATTTGCCGTAGATGCGTCCGCATACTAAAGGAGAATGATCGCAGATGGCGATGACCTGATGACCCGCATCGATGGCTGTCAAGGCCATTTCGCGGATGCTGTTATCCCCGTCGCTCCAGTTGGTGTGCATATGCAGGTCGGCGTGCAGGTCATCGCGCGTGATCAATTCCGGCAAGTTCCCTTGCTGCGCGTCCTCGATTTCGCCGCGGTCTTCGCGCAGTTCCGGCGTGATGAATGGCAAGCCGATCTCGCGGTAAACTTGTTCCTCTGTTTGGCAGGCAATTCCCACACCGGCATGCGTCAATACCCCGTTATCCGTAAGCGAATACCCTTTAGCGTGTGCGAGCGCTTGCAGGCGGGCAAAGTGGCCGGCCGAGCCGGTGGCGGCCAACGTGAGGCCGCCGAAATTGGAGGGATGGTCCAGCCAAAGCTGCAGCGGGATGCCGTTGTTCAGCCGCAGCAGGATGCGCTTTTCCTCCTGCGCCAAAATGGTTTCAACGTCCGGCTGGGCTGCGGCGAAATCCAGCACATTTTTGAATGCGTGAGCGCTGACTGCCAGGTCGATCTTTTCGATCGCGTCGCACCAGCGCCGGAGCGAGCCGGCTGTGATGCAATCTGCAACAGCGCTCAGACCGCATAGGCGGTTGCGCCAGTCGTCGGCGGTATCGCGAATTTTATTCATCGGTATTGAGAGCGTGGTAGTAGCCTGCATGTGTTCTGCGATGCCTTGTTTTGTGAGGGATGGTTTTTATGGAAGCCAGGCGGGGAACCAAAATCCTTTGGCCAGCAAATCAGTTTCCTGGCTGGCTTCATTGCGGATCCAGATCTCAAAATCTTCCTTGTCCCGGCTGACCACGTTCATTTGAAAGAGCAGATACTCCCCGCCGGGATTCCAGGAATAATTGCCCGGGAATTTGGTCAGATCGCTCATCACCTGGATGACCTCGCCGCTATCCAGGTTTTGCACGACCAGGTTTTTCCCCGGAACTTTCGGATTGGGCTGGACGGACGCCGCCAGCAGATTCCTGACCGGGTGGCAGGCCGGGTTGTCGTAACTCAACCCCTCTCCGGCTATGTTGCCGCCCATCACGGTTTGGATGGTTCCGTTGACAATATCGGCTTTGCTGATGACGTTATGAAATGATGATTCACCGATCACCAGGTTGGTGTAATAAAGCGCGCTGCTATCGGCCGACCAACAGCCGGTATCGCCGCTCTGGGTTGGCAGCAGGGAAATTTCACCGTTTTGGCGGTTGATGATCTGGATACCGCCCTCCACCCCATTCCAGACCGAAAGCCATTGGCCGTCCGGCGACCAGAGCGGGCCGTAGCCGGTTTTCTGGTTGTCGCCAAACAGCGGCGCGGTTTCACCACTGTCAACGTCCATTATCCAGGTGCGCGGCACGCCTTTACTTCCCTGCGGGTCGAGCCCGCTGCTTTCGCGCGTATAGGCGATCTCATTGGCCGCTGGCGACCAGGTTGCCATGCTGCAGCGGTCGCTGCCGCAATCAAGCAGCTTGCGCTGCCCGCTGCCGTCGCGCTTGATCACCCACAGGTCGGCGCCGTTCTTTTCATTGTTCACGGATAAAACCACGTGCTCTCCGTCTGGCGCGACGTTGAAATCGAACACCTTTGCGTCGGTCTGGCTGAATTGCATGGGTTCTCCCTGCCCCGTCAGATCGAAGCGGTAAACTTCTGCGCCCTGGTCGTCAGCGGTTTTCAAAGCCAGGATTGCCGGTTGGCGCACCTGCATTTCCCATGCAATCCCTTCCTCCAAAGATTCTCCGTTTTTCCCCAATTTCCCGGGGTTGAAATTAATTTTCAGGGTCTGCCCTGCCGCGAGGGGTGTGGCTGCGGACCAGGTTGCGTGGCGCTCATCCTGCCATTCCCAACGACCGGCGATGGCGGGATCGGTTTGTAAAAGCGCTTCTGCTTTCTCTTGATCCACCGCCCGCGAGAATTTGAAGGTAATCTTTCCCAACGGGCTGATTTGCGCGCAATCAGGGTTTTCGCAGATGATTTTTACCGGTTGGCGGCTGCCAAACAGGATGATGCCGCCCAATGCGATCTGGCAGGCGGTGATAACGAACAATGCGGTTCTATCGAGCTTTTTCATGGGTATAAATACGGCTGCTCCGGGGCGCTCACGGTTTCAATTGAACTGGCTTGGATCAACGGAACGGCTTTTCCGTCGATCGTGGCGATGTCCAGGGTGCCTTTAACGTTCACCCAGGTATTGTCTTCCGGGTTGATTCCCTCCGCCGCTTCCACCGGCATGCCGATGGCGAAGGCGTCCGCCACGCAGCAGGTGATGATGAACCGGCTGACCATAAATTGGCCTTCCGGCAGGCGCGCGTCATGATAGATAAAACCGATCACGTTCACAGAACTGCCGGCGTATTGCGCGTGATCCTCCGAGTAATTGAATAATTTGATCCAGTCCAGAATCGTGCGGTCATCATCGATGACTTTCAGGCTGCTGTTGATCATTTGACCGCTGCCCAGCGTGGAGGTCAGGCTTAAACCGCGATTGTCCAGAGCGGAGCTGGATAGCGGTTGTTCGCTCGCGAGCAAGCCGATGATCAGGGGGATGCTCATGAAGATCAGCGACAGGGCTGGAACGATGCCATTCTGCGCGGCTGGGGAAGGGGCTTGCCCGGCCGGAATCAGGAGCAAAAAGGCCCCCGCCAGTGAAACCAGCAGACCGGCAAATGGCATCCATCCCGTTCCCCCAATGAAAAGCAGAAAGTATGGAAAGACAATGAGAATAAAAGCAGCCAGATATCTGAAGAAGTTACGGGCTTTTGGTTGGCTTTGAAATGATTGCAGACGGCGCAGCAGTCCCAACCAGGCCATTGATAACAGGATCACAATGGCAAAAATCGTCAATGGGAAGAAACGCGTGTTAATGTAGTAGCTGAGCTTTCCATCGGACAGCTTTTCTGCCAGCAAGAAAGCAATTCCTGAAACAATTGCGTATTGGGCGAAGAAGGATTTGTTTTCCTGATTCATTTCAGCCTAAATCCAGAAATAATTCAAACTCACACTGATCATGATGGTCAGCACCAACGGGATCAGCAACAGGTAAAGCACCGCTCGCGGTTTGAAGACGTGCGTGAACATCAGGATACTTTTGATATCCACCATCGGACCGTACAACAGAAATGCCAGGATGGAAGGCGTGCTGAAACTTCCCAAAAAGCTCATGGCGATGAAGGAATCGACCGTGGAACAGATGGATAGCAGCACCGCCAGCGCGATCATCACCAAAACCGAGAGAACCGCTCCACCGCCGATGCTGAGCAGGATGGATTGGGGGATAAAGGTCTGGATGCCTGCCGAGATCAATGCCCCAAAGACCAGGTAGCGCCCCATCTCGAACAACTCATCCATCGCCACGCGCATGATGCGCTCGATTTTTCCTAAAAGCCCTGCTTTTGCTTGGCCGTTTTCGGCAGGATGATGTTCGTGAATTTCGCAGCAAACGGCCGGGCTGGCCTGCAGCACTTCATCGGATGAACTGGCGCTGGAGAAGATCAACCCGCTGATGAAGGCGATCAATGCCGTGAAACCGATCCGCATCCACAGCATACTGCCGAAACCGAAAGCGGAAGCGGTGCTGAAGATCACGATCGGGTTGATCACCGGCGCGGCCAGCAGAAAGGCAATGCCGGTAGATAACGGCAGCCCCTTTTGATACAAGCGCCGCACCAGCGGAAC
>CALGUJ010000264.1 GCA_937902055.1 uncultured Pelolinea sp. | reverse complement strand
TTGTTCATTGTGCGTGAAATGGCCAGGTGCCCCGAACATCGCAAATACGTTGCCCAGACCCTGGCCAGGGTCATCCAGCGGCCTGATGAATTGGTTTCCTTTTTGACCCTCTACTGGGCGGAATCGAAGCAACCGCTTTCAGCACAGGTAAAACGCGGTCTTGCGCTGGCGTTTACCA
Organism: uncultured Pelolinea sp.; assembly: GCA_937902055.1. Lineage (GTDB taxonomy): Bacteria > Chloroflexota > Anaerolineae > Anaerolineales > Anaerolineaceae > Pelolinea. The sequence continues at coordinate 2,778 of CALGUJ010000264.1, read as the reverse complement.
AATTTGATGAATATTCACTGGCAAAATACAATCGCAGCGGACAGATCAAATTGCGTGATGTGTTGTTTATGTGCCACGCCAAACCAGTGGATCAACAGCAGGCGGATTTGTGGAAGCGCCTGGTTGAAGGCCGGTTGGAAAAACCCGATACCTGGGAGGTTGCCTTTTCCGCTGGCGGGAACAAGAAAGATAACTGGGAGCGATTATTAACCGAAAAGAAACTCGGTGGACTTGCTTTGTTGAGAAACCTTCGCGGCATGCAGAAATCAGATGTTGACGAGGAAAAAATCATCCGTGCCATCGATGAGATGAAAACCGAGAAAATTCTTCCCTTCCGGTTCATCGCCGCCGCCAGGCAATCTCCACAATATTCAGATGCATTGGAAAGGTCGATGCTCAAATCACTCGCGATTAAAGAAAAATTACCTGGTAAAACAGTCCTGCTGGTGGATGTATCAGGTAGCATGGAAAACCCCGTTTCTTACCGATCAGACCTCACTCGAATGGATGCAGCCGGCGGGCTTGCCATATTGGCGATTGAATTATGCGAAAATGCGGTGGTTTATTCCTTTTCGGCCAAAATTTCAAGAGTTCCTGATCAGCGCGGCTTTGCGCTGCTTAATGAAATAATTAACAGCCAGATTCATACGACCACCCGAATGGGAGAATCGGTCAAATGGATTAACAAGCATGTGCCATGCGACAGATTGATCGTCTTTTCAGATGAACAGAGCGCGGATGATGTGCCGAACCCCAAGAAAATGGGATACATGATCAACATTGCATCATTCAAGAATGGCGTTGGGTACGGCGCATGGACCCATATCGACGGCTGGTCTGAAGCAGTCTTTGACTTTATTATTGAAAATGAGAAATTCAAGGTTGATCAGATTATTTAATCGTACAGCGAATTTGAGTATTGAAATTTCCCATATGAACGATGGTCGAAAAAAAACCGAAGGAGCAATCCTTCGGTTTATATTGTCTTATCCCTTGATCAGTTTCAACAAATCCTTCGCGGCGTTCAGCGGACCGTTCCGCTCAAATCCTTCGACGCCCAGCTGGGTCAGCATCTCCCCGACGAATACACCTTTATTGTAAAATTTGCCAAAGTATTCTTTTGCCAGGATCTCATGCAGCTCCTGGTATTGGTACGGTCCAAAGATGTTGGCAAAATAGGTTTGAACCACTCCGGTGGTCGTGGTGGTGCCTTTGCTCATCACCCGGCCAGATCTGAAGATATCCAACGCTTTTTCAACATCATCAATCCTGCGGATGGCGATTTCTCCATCGTGGATTCTGTCATAATTATTGGCATACAGAACATAATCAACCTTGTGTCCTGTCATGATCGTTTCATAAGTTGTTACCGGAATCACCACTCTGGCATTGACCTGGTTGGCGTTCATGATCACCGCGCGGTCCATTTGACCGAATGCGTATCCGGGCTGAAGGTCATCCAACCGCACAAACGCGCCTATCTCCGTTCCGTAGGCGATCACGTCTCCTTTTTCATTGATATGCAAAGAGCCCATGTCGTCGGCGATGATGGTGACATCCTCGATTTCTTTTGAAGCAATGGATCGGAAAGCCTCAAGCGTCTCTGATTTTCCGGCGCCGGTGTCTCCCATGATCAGTACGGTCTTGGCGGGAGTGTTGTTTAGTTTAAGTTGGAAACAAGCGCCATGGAAAGGCAGTCTTCCGATTTTCATCATTTTTATATTATGCAACGTTAAAATGAGTTTCTTGACGTAGCCAAAATATCCAAAACTTTCATCTTCAGGAACCACGCCAACCAGGATATCATTGCTCTGATCGTCATAGTAGAATGTTTTCATGCGCAAGTCTTCTGGCAAATCTTCTTTGCTTGCTCCAAAGAACATCATGGCATCAGGTTTGCGGCGCAGGTCAGCCCCGGCGGCAAGCTCAAACAGGTTACACAACGCGAAATTTAGTTCAAATTCTTTTATCGAAAAATAAACAAGTATCAGCAGCGATCCAACCATGGCAGGGTAGCACAGCCACTTGGCTGGATCTGGATTGAACATTTCAATCGGATTGTCTTTTACCGGTTCAAAATACCCGGTGCGCTTGTTGTAACTGGAATTAAAGATCATAGGCGGATACATCAGTACCTGCCTGATCAACCCAATTTCTTGCAATTTTGATTTGTAAATCGCTGGAATATCCAGTTGCTTGACCTTAGTGATTGCGGCGATCTCGGCACCTGCACTCACCTGGCGATAGATGCGGGGATACTTGCCGGTGATATTTACTTGAATATCGCGATAAGTATTGCGAACCAGCGTTGTTAGGTGCTCAATGGTGCGCGCAAATGTGGTATTGGGGCGCAAATCAACATCATTCAATTCAGTTTGACTGATAACCAACCGTTTGAAATGTCGCCAGTAGTTATAGATGTATTCCACCAGGCTGTTGAAAAGGCTTTTATCTTTGAAAAAGACATCTGAACCATCCACCAGCTTAACCACATGCTCCGCCGGTAGTCTACTTAGGAAATGCAGGGTTGAGATCAGTTTTTCTTGATCTTTTTCGGTTATCTCATCGTGCCCGAATACTTGCAGAAATTTTGAATTCTTATTCTGCAAATCACATAGGCAGCGATGCAGGAATTTTACAAACTGATCGCTATTGAAAAGATCATCTGCATCTTCGCAGACCCTGTCGCGCAGCCAGAGCACAATTTTTCCTTCAAGCATTAGAAACGACGTCTTTTTCATATCTCACCTTCTTAAATTCTCCCTATTATATACATAA